>DAKU01000027.1:2948-12971 GCA_002508425.1 Methanosarcinaceae archaeon UBA470 | reverse complement strand
AACGCAAGGTAAGAACCACACTGACCATCTGTGGCATAGCATTGGGTATATTCGCCCTGGTGGTAATGGGAGCCATGTCTGAGAATTTTGGTCAGACTTTTGAAAAGTCCATGAGCCTCACAAGCGACAAAATAAGGGTCTTTGCAGAAAGCGGTATCTTTGGCGGAGGTCTGAGCGAGCACAAAGTTTCTGATGTAAGGCGTGTGGCAGGAGTTGAGGATGCCTATGGGGTGCTGGTAACATTGTTTGATGAAGATCAGTTTGGTATGAGTGGCAAACAGGTACTGGGTGTACCACCAAGGAAATCGAGAAATGTACTGGAACCTGTGGAGCTCAAAGAAGGCAGATTCCTTACTGCCGGAGATACATACCAGACAGTGGTGGGAAAGAACATTGCCGGAGAGTATGATTTGGATATAGGCAGTACCCTAGAACTGAATGAGAAAAGGTTTACAGTAGTAGGTATTATGGAATACACCGGCTCCATCTTTGACAGTTACGCTACGATTCCTCTTGATACCGCTCAAGATGTGTACAATGCTGAAAATTCCATCACATATATCTTTGCTCAGCCGGCACAGGGGGTAGATGCTGAGCTTCTGTCTAAACGAATAGAATTGAGTGTAAAAGGGGTGAACACAATTTCTCCCAATGAACTGAAAGAGCAGGCAGGCCAGTCATTGCTGATCTTCAGCGTAGTGACTATCAGCTCTGCTATTCTTGCAGCTATCATAGGGGGTTTGAGTGTAATGAATACTATGCTTATGTCTGTTGCTGAGAGGACCAGGGAGTTCGGCATTCTGAAGGCAATGGGAGCGGAGACAAAGGACATAATACTCTTAACCCTCGGAGAGGCTGCTCTTCTGGGAGTCATAGGAGGAGTGCTTGGTATCGTTACTGGAGGTGCTGCAGCGTATGCTCTTAATTTGTGGCTTGCATCCAAAGGTATAATCTTGTTCACAATAACTTACAGGCTACTTTTCATTGCTATGCTTTTCGCGACTCTTATTGGCATGGCATCAGGAGCCTACCCGGCTTATAGGGCAGCTAGCATGAGCCCCATGGAGGCTCTGAGGCATGGTTGAACAAATATTGCAGGTAGAAGGTCTTTGTAAGACGTACATGCAAGGGAAAGTCCCTGTAAATGCATTAAGGGAAGTCACATTCAATGTTGGACAGGGAGAGCTTGTTGCTATCATGGGGCCGAGTGGCTCAGGGAAGTCTACTTTGATGGCTCTTGTGGGTTGCCTTGAAAAACCCACGAGTGGAACAGTGGTGATAAAGGGTGTTGATATCACTGCTATGTCTGACAGGGAACTACCCAGAATAAGGCGGGAAATGATAGGTTTTGTCTTCCAGCACTATAATCTGCTACCTGCATTATCGGCTCTTGGGAATGTAGAGCTTGCCATGAGATTTTCAGGTGTGACTAAAAAAAATAGGATGAAAAGAGCAGAAGAGCTGCTACAGAGGTTGGGACTTGAAAAACGCCTGCATCACAGGCCAAATGAACTTTCCGGAGGAGAACAGCAGAGGGTATCCATTGCAAGGGCCATTGCAAATAATCCTTCCATAATTCTAGCTGACGAACCTACTGGAGAGGTAGATAGTAGTACAAGAGACAAAATTGTAAAGATATTCGAGGAATTAAAGCTTCAAGGGCAGACTATCATTATAGTGACTCATGACCCAGAAGTTGCAAAGCACTGTGACAGAGTAATCCGTATAATGGACGGAACCCTGTCACAGGAGGAGAGAAGAGATAATCAGCAATATGCTACAAGGTAAGCAGTGTCTTCTGTTTTCTTCTCAGTTTCTCTAGTGGATACTGGGCTCATTTTAGCTTTTGATCCCTTCAAAGCTTCCAGGTTCATTTCCAGCTGTTGGATCTGCATTTTTGCCCTTATTACCTTCTCATTTTCAGCTTTTAGCTTTTCCAACAGTTCTGCCTTCTTTTCCTCGCTAATATTGGAGTCAGAAATTTGCTTATGATACTGCTGAGATACTTGAGCGTATTTCTTGAACATCTCATGGAGGGTATCAAGATTCTTTTCCAGATCTGTTATCGTTTTGTCCATGCTGATCGCTTCCTTTTTTTTCAAATTTATATCGGTGGTCTGCGGCTTATCTTTTATTCCCAAGCTCTAATTAAAAAAAGTAAATTGTATTATATAAAGATGTCTACACAAGAGTGTATACTCATCTTCATAATGATGAGGTATACTCCATCCTAGCATTGTTTGCGGTACAAAAAACTAAGGAAAAACAAAAAAATTAAAATAGGCTTGAATATAATATTTAACGTACTCTATCCAAACCATCACAGAGCTGTAATATTGCAGCTTCTGGGTGGGAATGTATTACTTCATCAAGCTGCTTTTTGCAGTCTGTGGGAATATTCAGAGTAGTATCTTTTTCAATGAAGTCTATTATGGATTCATTTTCTGTGAGTTCTATAACATCGAAATCGTTTACCATTAACATTACTTCCAATATAGACTTCTTTATTGAGTTTTCCTCCTCTTTTTGAGAGCTGATGACAGCTTTATCGTGGTGTTTGAGTTCAGCATGCACTTTTTCAATTTCAGGAGCTAGAATTTCCATACCTGCTTTCATGGCTAAGGATGCAGCAAGTACCTGAAGAAGTAGTACTTCATCAGACTCAAACATGTCTCCTACCTCTCTCATAGCTGCTATGCATCCGTCTTCAGCAAGTATTGCAGGATCTACTCCCTTACGTATACCTTCTGTTACAGCTGACTTTACTTCCTTCTCATCAAATTCCTTGATAGATTTCTTTATCTTGAAAAGGATCTCATCTTTTGTTTTTTCCACGTTGGTTTTTAGCACAATACTACCTCCTGCATCCCTCAATGATGAAACAGGAACATTGTAATATATTCGACAAAAACCAAGATATATTTAAATCTAGCGAGGGATAACTGTTATTCCACTATTAATATATGGCAATTAATAAAAAAAGAACAATAATATTTAAACAGCTATCTTCGTCGAATAAAATAACACTACTCATGCAAAAATACTCTTCTCTGTCGATATCAAAGAATAAATTGTTCAATAAAGGGAAATAAATGTTAATACCTGCAGCTGCAGGCATTACATCTTATATAGAAGATACTATTCTTGCAATATCATCGCCAACATCAGATGTAGTTGACGTGCCGCCCATGTCATAAGTCTTCACCTTATTGTCAAGGATGTTCTTTTCAATAGCAGCAACTATTGTATCTGCAGCCTCCTTTTCTCCAAGCTGTTCCAGCATAAGGGAACCTGCCCAAATAGTAGCTATGGGGTTTACCTTATTTTGCCCCTTGTACTTGGGTGCAGAACCATGTATGGGTTCGAACATACTCGTGCCTTCAGGGTTAATATTTCCTCCAGGGGCGAGTCCAAGACCGCCTTGTATCATTGCACCAAGGTCTGTAATTATATCTCCAAACATGTTAGGGGTAACAACTACATCGAACCATTCTGGATTTTTAACAAACCACATAGTTATGGCATCTACATAGTTAAAGTCAGTTGTAACTTCTGGATAACTTGAAGCTATATCTTGGAACTCGCTTCTCCAAAATCCATATATATCTGAAAGTACATTTGCCTTGTCCACTGAAGATACATGTTTCTTTTTCTTCATAGCAAGGTCAAAAGCGTATTTGATCACTCTTTGAGTGCCTTCCTTTGAAATCATTCCTATCTGGTAAGCAATTTCATCGCTATCTGTCTCAATATCTAGGCCGAACTTGGCTGAATAAAGTTTCCTCTTAACTTCCAGCAGGTTCTTACTAACACCCTTTTGGGCTTTTCCGCCGATACCTATATAGAAATCTTCCGTATTCTCTCTCACCACGGTGAAATCTATGTCCTGAGGGGTCTTTTCCTTTATAGGTGTCCATACCCCTTCCAGCAATTTAATTGGCCTAAGGTTTACGTACTGGTCGAAATAGAACCTTGCAGCCAGAAGAATTCCTTTTTCCAGAATACCTGGGGCTACTCTAGGGTCTCCTATAGAACCAAGGTATATCACGGGATAATTGGATAGTTCTTTAAGCGTATCGAGGGAAATTAGTTCTCCTGTTTGCAAGTAGTGATCAGCACCCATAGGGTATTCTGTCCACTCAACATCAAATCCGAATTTTTCACCTGCAGCTTCTATAACTTTTCTTCCTTCAGCAATGATTTCTGGTCCAATGCCATCACCAGGGATAACTGGAATCTTGTACTGTGTCATGTTTCTTCCTTATAAACTCGCTATTTGTTTTTATTTACTTGACCATCTTCTTGGCATAATCTATAAGACCGCCAGAATTTACGATTCCTCTTACAAAATCTGGCAATGGTGTGGCTTGATATTGTTCACTCTTCGTAATATTTTTGATGACCCCTGTAGCAAAGTCTATCTCTAGGATATCTCCATCGTCTATACTATCAGTGTCCGGGCATTCCAAGAGTGGAACTCCTATGTTGATGGCATTCCTGAAAAATATACGTGCAAACGATTTTGCTATTACGCAACCTATCTTTGTTCCCTTCAGGGCCAGAGGGGCATGTTCTCTTGAAGACCCACAGCCAAAATTGTTACCTGCAACGATTATATCATTCTCTTGCACTTTATGGGGAAATTCTGGTCGTACTCCCTCAAAAGCATGTGCTGCAAGTTCTTTGGGTGTGTTCATTATGAGGTACCGGCCCGGGATCACGGCATCGGTATCAACATCATCACCAAATTTCCAAACTTTTCCTTTCATATTTATCACAGCCAAATATATACTCTTAATTATGACAGTAATCTTGCCAGATTTCGAACTGACGCCAAGTATCTAAATACAATAATCCTAAATAATACTAATGTAAGTGGATAATAGTGTGCATATATCCTGTTAGTATTATGTTCCACTCTTTTTTTCTTGCCTACACCCCAGTGCACTTGGTTCATTCCCTCCGTGCCAGCTAAGTCGTGGTCTCATCCTTATCACATGAGCTGCTTCTGTAGTGTCATCAAGTATAAACGCTATTCCCTGTTCCATTCCCATTTTTCGGATAGAATCACCAATGTTTTCTTTCATATAGCTTGGTCGAAAAGATTCAAGAGCATTAATATCTTCAGCTGCTGTCAAACGATGACATATCAATACATCTGACTGCGAAGTGACCTCGGGGTCAAGGGCTGAAGGACGTTGTGTGGCAAGGATGAGTGAAAGCCCCGGCTGTCTGCCCTGTCGCAGCCACTCATTGGTAAGCACATCTGAAGCAAGTGTCCTGTTCTTGTTCGGTATAAAAAGATGTGCTTCATCTATAAACATCCATACCATAGGCATGCCCGTATTATCTTGTCCATATCCCATTAACATACGCTCCTCTGATCTTCGTGCCTCAAGGCGCTGGTAGTATATTTCCTTGCTTATTTGCCCAACTACTGCTGCTCTTACATCCAAGTCCTTAAGAGTGCTGACATCAAGCACCGTTGTGTAACCTCTGCACACAAGATCTTTCACGTGGACGCCTTCTTCTGTAAAAATACCCCACGAAGATGCAGTTCTTATGTAGTTCTCAGCAGCACTCTTTGTCAAACTGTCGGCCCTTTCGTCTTCCATTACCATATCCATTATAGTATCAAATGAAAAACTGTCGTACATTGATCTGAGTTCTGCAACTACTCTAATAAGCAGTACTCCCAGAGGAGATACTTCATCTATCTTGAAGATTTTGCACCATGAATAACCATCCATTGAAGAGATGGGTATCGAAAATGGAATAATTTCGATGTTCTGTTCATCGTACATTTTTACACTCCCCGAAGGGACAAATACCTTTATAGTTAATCCTTTTGGGGTAAGGGACCATTGCTTAAGTAAGCTTTCTTGTGGCCTATTAGCTTTTTTCATTGTCCAGAAGATTCCCATTGTGTCGACAACAAGAGAAGCTATATTATTCTTTATGCCTTCAGGAAGTAACGAGAGTTCTTCTACCAAGGTGCCCATGGTATAGGACTTCCCATATCCTCTTTTACCACATATAAGAATGCAATGCGGTCCAAGAGCATCTAACCCCACATAAGAACCAGCTGAGCCATCCAGTGCAAGATATCTTCCAAGATTAAGAAGCCCCTGTTCTTCGTTATTTCTTCTTCCAAGAACATAACGTTTTTTAGCAACACCTGCTCCAAAAGTATCAGAGATCGAATCCATATATGGGACAAATATACAGCATATATATATATTTATTTATCCATGTTGGCTATTTCTCTGCTTAAGCCATAAAATCATCAATTAAAGTCAAAAAAGCATAACCTCTGACACATTGGAACCTTTTACTGTACTGCCTTTCATCAAGGATCATTCTGCTGATTCACTATCCAATGCATTTAGTTTGCACATTTAAGCTAAATTCAGTTTAACTATACCTCTGGCTGCAAGTAGTCCCGTTGCTGCAGAGTTTACCAGATCCCTGGAAAGGCCAGTACCATCTCCTGCGGCAAAAAGTCCCTTTACACTTGTTTGCATATTCTTGTCCACAGATACTTCCATCGCATAAAGTTTTACTTCTGGTGCATATAGGAGTGTGGAGTCGGAGTTAACTCCAGGAATTATCATGTTAAGGGTGTCCAATCCTTCTATGATGTCCATTACTATCCTGTGAGGCAGAGCCATAGAAATATCTCCAGGAGTTATATCCTTTAGGGTATTCCTCACATTATTTTTTGCAATTCTGGCTTCAGTGGAACGGCGGCCTCTACGCAGATCTCCCATTCTTTGCAGTACAGGTTTTCCACCTCCAATGGTAGTAGCTAGTTTTGCCACTGACTTTGCGTACTTGATCGTGTTTTCCATTGGATGCGTCAACTCCACATGTACCAGAAAAGCAAAATTTGTGTTATCTGAAGTCATCGTATGCATGGAATGTCCATTTGTAGCAATAAATCCTTGATAATTTTCTTTCACAACAAATCCATGCTCATTGGTGCAAAAAGTTCTCACGAAATCATCATATCTAGAAGTGCGGATATGAAATTTAGGGTCATGGTTTATGCGGGTGACTGGGTCCATTATTATCGCAGGGACTTCCACCCTTACTCCAATATCGACTCCGCTAAACCCTGCCTTAATAGAATGTTCAGCCACCAGCTGGCTCACCCATTCACAACCAACTCTCCCTGGGCAAAGTAATACATTTTTTGAAGTAAGATTTGTTCCATCTTCCAGTATTACGCCGCAGCATGTGCAATTTTTAATGATTAAATTGATGACCCGTGTTCTTAACATAAAGTGAACGCCTTTGATATCAAGGTCGTGCTTGAATCGTGAAATTACCTCTTTTGCGTCATCTGATCCTATATGCCTTTGCCGTATTTCTATAAACTTGGCACCCACTGATGCAGCCCTACGCTGTAACATCTCAATTTCTTGTTGATCTGGCATGGATATCTTGGTTGTAGCGCCATATTCCAAAAAAATCTCGTCAACCTCTTCTACAAGGTTCCATGCTTCATTTTCATCATCTGTGAATGTCGAGAGGTCGCCGCCGATGTCCGGTCTTAGGTTCAGGGTACCATCAGAGTAAGTACCAGCACCGCCCACTCCGCACATAATATCACATGGCAAACAGTGTGTGCACTTTAATTCTGGTTCCAGGGAGCAATGTCTATCATTGACATCGCTTCCCATATCTATTATCAATATCTTCAATTTATGGCAGGCAAGTTCCCTGGCAGCAAACATTCCCGCAGGGCCTGCCCCCACTATGATAACATCATAGTCAGGCCTATTAATAGAAGAGGTCATGCACATCATCCTTTCAAATATGAACAATGTGCAATATGTATTCTCAAGATAAAATCTTGTCCAGTTGTTTAAGTTTCCTGGCAAGAGAAATTTCCTGGGCTATTCGTCTTCCAGTTGAAAGGCCAGGTTCGATAAAATCAGAGTATGGAGAACCTGCAGGGTAAAGATTTGTGCCTGCAACTATACGGGCAGATATCTCAAAGACCTTTATCTCAAGTTTATCCGTGAATACTGTTTCAAGACAGAAGGGGCCAATCATGCCATCAAACAGTTTTAATGATTGTTCCACTACTCTTTCTCCAAGTTCGAATATGAGTGGGAGTAACGATTCTCTTGCAACAAGTGGAACATTTCCTGTGACCACGTATGTAGGGTGAATTCCTGCATCTTCAAGCTCTCTTGGAGAACCCAACCTGAAGATCTCATCAGCATTCGATTCAACCCGCCTGTCCATGCT
The DNA here is from genome assembly GCA_002508425.1 of Methanosarcinaceae archaeon UBA470. Classification (GTDB taxonomy): domain Archaea; phylum Halobacteriota; class Methanosarcinia; order Methanosarcinales; family Methanosarcinaceae; genus Methanomethylovorans. The sequence goes on along the minus strand of DAKU01000027.1, from coordinate 4,712 downwards.
TAACATTTCCAGGACGCCCGTGCTTAAAGTATAGCCTTCCGTCTTCAGGGGCGAATAGAAGAAATGAAGGTAATACCTTGTACCTACTATGAATTCTTGAATATTGTACTTCTGAGTCTTATCTACATTTTCAAGGAAATCCTCATAATTCTTAGCAACAAAAAAACCACGCCCTCCTTTAGCGCCATGGTATTTTACCATAACAGGCCCGTTTATATCTTCGGGTTTAACTAATTTAGGCATGTGGATTCTTGCACCTTCCAGCCATTCTCTTTCCTTATTTCTGTCTGATTCCCATTCGAGCACATTCCTGTTACCAAAAGTTGGAACCGGGAACTCGGTGAATTTTTCTGTACCGAGGTATTCCACAAAAGATCCATGTGGCACAACGATAGCATTCTTCTTAACAAGCTCTTCAGCTATGCTTGGAATTGCCTGGTAGCTATCTACTACAATGAACTCGTCGGGCTTTGCTTTAGGAAATGCATTATAGAATTTAGGAGGTTTGTCAACGCAGATACCAATTGTTTTGAAACCTTCCTTTCTTGCACCGTCAAATATCTGAAGGCTCGAGTGAGAGCATACAGTTGCAATTGCAAGATTATCCAGATCATAGGTTTCGACGATTTTCATGATTTGGTCTTTTTCGATCATTATTGTGCCCCAAAAAGTTACATTATATTGTTCTATCTATTTTTTAAGTTTGCGGAATCACTCCGATAACTGCGAATTATTTGGAAGTTTACGGAAAAGTTATGAAGTTCACGGAGGATATAATAAAGTATGCAAAATGCAGAAGATGAAAGCAATAATTCCGATAAAGTGTTGGTCTTACCTCTTAACGAGGATTCAAAAAAAGTGACGCAAGCTCTCTCAAATGAGAAAGCTCTCAAAATGTTAGAAATCCTGGCAGACAAACCTATGTCTGCCACCACTTTATCTGAAAAAATGGGTTTGCCTCTTACTACTATCAAATATAACCTTGATAGCCTGATAGAGGCTGATCTTATAAAGGTAAAAGAGACAAAATGGAGTCAAAAAGGCCGTGAGATCAAAATCTATGAACCCGTGCAGAAACTCATAGTAGTAGTTCCGGGAACAAAGAATGTTGACAGATCATCTATAATGGGAATGCTGAAAAAATACCTGGGTCTTTTCATCTCTGCGGTCTTTGCTGCAACTGGTATTGAATATCTGACACGTCGCATGGGTCTTTATTCTTCTGCAAATTATTATCCCCCAGTTCTTGAAGAAGCTGCTATGAAATCCAGTGGATATGGGGGGTCGATAAATGAAAGCGTTGATTATGGTTCCACAGTTTATGATCAGGCGACTGCAGCAAATGAGGCATCCCCTATGCTGGCAACCATGGTGTCTAATGATACCACAGGCACTGTTATTATGGGGTCAGACCAAATTGTCAATGCAACTTCAGCGATCCCTGCAGAAGGTTTGAGTACACCATATGTGGCTACGACAGGATTGAATGCTACAGATATGAATGCAACCGTTGCGCCTCTACAATACCCATCATCTGAAGATGTTACTGTTCTCACAGGCACCACTCCTGGTCTTATTCCACCTGATCTATTAGCACATATAAGTGTTTGGTTCTTTTTTGGTTGTATGTTTGTTATTATATTCATGTTGATAAGGGAAATATATTATAGAAAAAAGTCTCTATGAGGGGTTGTGAGATTAAATGAGGGTTGCACTTAAAATCGCATATGTGGGAACAGGCTATCATGGGTCACAGATCCAGCC
>DAKU01000027.1:0-2824 GCA_002508425.1 Methanosarcinaceae archaeon UBA470 | reverse complement strand
ATCTCTCGGATCAGATCTGCTTCAAAGATCTTGGTTGGAGAGCATGATTTTTCTAATTTTTGCAGTAAAGATGAGGATAAAAGTACCGTTCGCGACGTGAAAAGGATTGATGTCAGGGTAAGTGGGGTGCTGACAAAGATAGATGTGGAAGCAAACAGTTTTCTTTGGAACATGATACGAAAAATGGTTACTGCCCTTACGATGGTAGGAAGTCGTGTAAGGGATGAGGCATGGCTTAAACAGATGCTTGATCCGGAATCGTACGAAGAAGGACTGGAATCAGCTCAATCTTATGGTCTCACCTTGATGGAAGTAAAATATACCATGGAGATACCATGGGTCGAAGATGCATACTCATTGCGCAGAGCCTCTGAAAAAGTACAGGAATATCTTGTAAGGCATCGTGTAATGGCTGAAGTAATGCAAGAACTTGTGCCGAAAGAATGAAGCCCTTATTCACAGCGTTATTGCATGAATGCGTGCTTGATGGTTAAATGACAAAGAATATTACATCATCAATTAAAATTAATGATGCAGATGTACCTTATGAGGTAATATCCAGAAAGATCAAGTATCCCAGATTGGAGTATCGGCATGGTATCCTTAAACTGGTCATACCTGCCGGATTTAAAGAGCATGAAACACTGCTTAATAAACACAAAAAATGGATATATCGAAGATTTGTTGCTCACAAGCAGAGAGATTTTTTTGCCACTGAGATCGAACTTCATTCAGGAAGGACCGAAGGACAATTGCAAGAATATGTTGAGTCTTTAATAGTTTCCATTGGAACTGAACTTGGTGTGTTCCCCAAGAAGGTGGCATTCCGGCCGATGCGCACTAAATGGGGTAGTTGCAGTTCAAAAGGGAACATTAATCTCAACACTTATTTGAAACACTTGCCTGAAAGACTGATAGAGTATGTTGTGTTCCACGAGATGGTCCATTTAATAGAAATGAATCACGGACTCATGTTTAAGAAAATAATCCAGGCAAAATTCCACGAGCATAAAACTCTTGAAAAGCAGCTGCACGGATACTGGCTTGTGATTGTAGAGAAATATGCTATTTAAGGAATAATAAAAAAAGATCACGGTCATTTATGACCGCATCTTAACTCCCCTCATATCCTAATTCTTTGGCTTTAGCATAGCATGAAGCAGCTTCGCTATAATTCCCAGCTTGGTCTAGAGCAATACCTTTATTATACCAAGCTAAAGCGTAGCTTGGATTAATTTCTATAGCTTTGTCGTATGCTTGTATGGCCAAGTCTGTTTTCCCCATCTCTCTAAGTGCATTTCCTTTGCTATACCATGCATCAAAATGTTGAGGATTAATCTCTATGGCCTTATCGAAAACTTGGCCTGCTTCTTCATATTTTTCCATCTCATAAAGAGTATAGCCTTTGTGCATCAAGATAGAGGTACTCCGAGAATTGATCTCTATAGCTTTGTCGTATGCTTGTATCGCAGAGTCGGCTTCTCCCATTCTGCGAAGTGCATTCCCTTTATTATCCCAGGCTTCAGCATCTTCTGGTTCCAATTCTATGACCTTATCATATGCATTTACAGCATTTTCATATTCTGTCATGCCATAATAAGCTGTAGCTTTATTCTTCCAGGCTTCTGCATACTGCGGGTCTATTTCTGTAGCCTTATTATAGCTTTGTATTGCCTGTTCATACTTCTTCATGTCATAGAGGCCGTTGCCTTTGTAATTCCAGGCTTCAGCGTCCTGTGGATCAATTGTCGTAGCGTTATTATATGCTTGTAATGCCTCTTCAGACCTTCCCATTTTATTTAGAGCATAACCTTTGTAACTCCATGCTTTTGCATCTTTGGGATCAATCTTTATAGATTTGTTACATGCCTGGATTGCTTCCTCAAATCTTTCCATCTGATTTAGGACATAAGCTTTGTTATCCAATGCTTTGGTATATTGTGGATCAATTTCAATGGCTTTGTTGAAAGCTATCAATGCTTCGTAGTAACTGCCAAGTTCAGAATATGCCAATCCTTTGTAGTTCCATGTTTTTGCATCCTTTGAATCAATTTCTATTGCTTTCTCAAATGCTTGAATGGCTTCTTCGTATCTACCCATATTATAGAAGGTATATCCTTTATTGTACCAAGCTGTGGCAAGCTTTGGCTCAAGTTCTGTGGATTTATTATATGCTTTTATTGCTTCTTCGTGTTTTCCCATGTAGTAAAGTGCAATACCTTTGTTATACCAAGCAAAGCCATCCAGAGGATCGATTTCTGTGACTTCATCGTATGTCTGTATTGCTTCTTCATATCTTCCTATCTTTCGGAGGACTATCCCCTTTTCACTTAAATATTCAGCATTGTTTGGTTTGAGTTGTATGGCCTTATCAAATGCTTGAATAGCTTCTTCATTCTTTCCAATTTCAGCAAGTGCAACACCTTTATTAAACCAGGCTTCATCGTTTTGAGGATTCAATTCAATGGATTTATTGAATGCTTGTATTGCTTCGGTATATTTCCCATCTTCAACAAGGTCATTACCTTTTCCATTCCAACTGTCCGACTCATCAGTTCCAATACATCCTGCACAGAAAATCGCAATAAATACTAGATTCAGAATGATATATTTCTTATTCACTACCATTTTTCCTCCGGATTTTGCCATTGCTTAATAAGGAGTAGAAGTTTTTTGAAATTAAGTCTTTCTATTTAGAAACAAGGTTGATAGCCAAGCCTCTAATACTCTCATTATTCTCTATTTTTGTACAATAACTTTGTACTGCTAATATTAATGGTAAAAATAGTATATAAATAAATATGTATAACTCGGCTTTTATTAA
>DAKU01000025.1:5065-7578 GCA_002508425.1 Methanosarcinaceae archaeon UBA470 | reverse complement strand
TCAGGATCAAACCAAATCCTGAGGTAAACAGTGAAGGAATGTTGACACTGAATGTGGAACGTTACGGTGGACCTATTCTGAATACATGGTTTGACCGTCCTTTATCCATTGCCGGAAGAATAGCGGTGAAGTCCGATGAGGTTCTGAAGCCAAAAGTAATTCATCTGGATTTTCAAAGACCTATACTTATCATCCCTAATTTGGCCATCCATATGAATCGCGAGGTCAATAAAGGTGTGGAGATCAAGGTTCAAAAAGAAATGCAACCCCTCTTGACCCAGTTGATCGAAGATGAGATCAAGGATAACTATCTGCTGGATCTGGTCGCGAAGGAAGCAGGGGTCGATCGTGAAGATATTCTGGACATGGACCTGAACGTATATTGTTATGAAGAAGGTATGCTGGTTGGCTCAAAAGAGGAATTCATCTCCTGTCCGAGAATCGACGATCTGTCCATGGCGTATGCTGCTATGAAAGCTCTTGTAGAGTCAAAGCATAAGGACGGGATCAACATGGTGGCATTCATGGACAATGAGGAAATTGGTTCTATGACCAGGCAGGGTGCTGACTCCGTGATGCTGAGCAATATTTTGGAAAGAATTCATATGGGAACGGAGAGAAGGGAACAACAATCCATCCATCAGGTGATGAACTTCTTTGTGATCTCGGCTGACTGTGCCCATGGGTTGCATCCCAATTACGGTGAAAAAAGCGATATCACCAACAAGCCTGTAATGAACAAAGGGATGGCTATTAAGATTAGTTGTAATCGTTCCTATGCATCTGAAGTAGAGACCATTGCAGCTTTTCAGCAACTGTGTGACAAAGCCAGTGTTAAATATCAAAAATTTGTGAACCATTCAGATCAACCAGGAGGAACGACCTTGGGTCCTTTGCTTAGCAAATATGTGCCTGTTCATGTGGTAGATGTAGGAGTGCCGATGTTGGCAATGCATTCAAGCAGGGAGCTGATGGGAAAACAGGACTTCCTGGACTCCATCGAGATATTCAGGACATTTTTCCAATTGGAGGAGTGATTCCAGACTTTACAATTTTTGATATAACTGGATATTTTTCCTGCTTCTCCAAATAAAGGAAGATAGCCCATTGGAGAGTAAAGCGTAAAAATTATTTTTCTCTTTCTTCACTATGATTTTTATGTTTGTTATACAATACAAAATAGAAAGAACCAATACATATGTAAAGTGCACCTAATGCCACATATACGCTGTTTTTACTGATTCCTGCAGCGATAAAAAAGCATATTGCTGCCACATACCATAAAACCGCTGCAATTGAATAAGACTTTTGTTTCACGTTTCTCATTCTCTTCTTATTCCTTGTATATAAATTATCTTTGTATGAAGATTGTCAGATTTTTACAGTATATCTATTACTTTGTCTATAGAGAAAAAAGAAACTCTTCTCTTTATCCACATCAAGAACCTGCTCCTCAATATTGTTATCTTCTTTTCCAATTATCAATGATTATTTTCCTGAATAACCAGACAGTTGTACTGTCTAGTATATAGAATAGGAACTGTTACAGATTGTAAATATGTAACTCCCATTAAATCTTCGATCCGCTCAAGTTCAGCATCAGAAAGAACATGCCCAAGATTTAAGCAAATATTACTTTCACACCGCTAGCCAGACAAATAAAAGCTATTTTGAACAATTCTAATCAAAATGTGTTTGGAGAAGGTGAAGAATGAAAAATGAATTATGTTCTCATTGCAACTCAAATATGGATATGATTGATAGCTATGACCGTTTTTTGGAACCTGACCAAATGATCGATAATTTTCCGATAGAAATAACGGAAAAACAGTTTGTAATCAACATTAAAATCTATAAATGCAGTAACTGTGGATCTCATCGTGCAGTATATGGAAAAGGAGAAAATTTTGTTATAGTTGTGTAGACTGTCATGAGTAACTAAATATTCGTCTAAATAAGCGTTTATGATAACTTGGTTCTATGAAAAAATTCATGATCTTCATCTATCACGTGAAATCAATAATTACTTTCGACATCAACATAATTGTATCAAATTTTAAAAAGGGGAACTAAAACGATGTGTTTATATTAGCAGGAATATTGATGGTAACAAAAAATGACCTGCAGACGGACAATAAAAGACAAGGAGGGATATAAGCGGATTTCTTAAAATGGAAAGAAGAAGTGTGGCAAAATTGTTCTCTTCGTCAGTACAATTCACCTTCTCAGGATGCTTGCAACCATTCAAATAAAGTAAAATATTGTTGCATGGAAAATTGTCCAAAGATTCCAACTCAAGAGATTTCAAAGCATCCTCTTTGATCAGTCATCTTGCCCCCGAAGGTTTTCAGCCTGAGAGAGTAACTTTCTGTTCTAATGAAGTCTTTAGCATCAATTATCTCAGTTTCTATCAGGTTGATAAAAGCAAGATCTACAAGGAACCTGAAAGGTTCTTGAAGATCATAGGCTTAAACACTGTTCTTGCTTGGATTTATCTCATGTAAGAACCCTAC
>DAKU01000025.1:0-4978 GCA_002508425.1 Methanosarcinaceae archaeon UBA470 | reverse complement strand
TACTAAGTTTATTCAAAAAAAGATGCCACCTTTTTCTGAATAACAGGAGGTTATACTCCCAGTCCCAAAGTACAGCCCCAAATGTATATGAATTTATTATCTCCGGAATTACCACCATGATTTTTTATTATTATCAATCATTTTCTATCATTTCTGGAAATTCAATTTCAGCCACTTCTATTAGATCATGTTCTGATAACCAAGAAACCGCATCTTCTGTGGATAGTGGAATTATATCCTTTCCACCACATCTTTCGTTCCCACATTGTTCAGAATATTTAGATAATGCTCCACCCTCTGCATACAGGAAGTACACGTTATATTTAGTTCTGTACAGTGTCTCAAATACGTAATTCACATCATCATATGCATATCCATTATTCCAACTTGCAATTTCAATAGCCGCCTCTATATCATACCCTTTCCCATGAACGGTTTTCGTCATATTAATTACCCCCTTCTATCATTGCTCTTATTTCGTTTGCAATTGATTTCATGATTTCGATTTCACTCATTATCAGTTCCTCCTGCTATTATGTATTCTCCATCCTAAGTCTGCTGAATTGAATTTGCAGAATAATCAGTATATATTCCACTGTTCTGCAGGAACAGCTGCCTATATCAATGTGAGTACAATCTCAAAAAGAATATATCAAAAAATACATTTAAGGATGGGCTTGTTATTGATTATCCCCAAATGATCAATGTGTATTTCATAATATTTAAAACTGATCTGAGTTATATAGAACTCCTCCCAAAAGATTATTCAAGTTAACAATACGTTGAACTTTGAGTTTAGCTCAATAAATAATATATAAAATTACATATCCCGCTGAGACACTTATCTCAAACAGTAGAAACAATATCCTGAACACATCTTTTGCTGTTTTCAGGTAAGCCAAAGCACTCCTGTGTTTAATCCCTAGTTTCCTGGCCTCTTCAGTATCTAAGGAAAAAAATAATTTAAGAGGAGTTTGTAATTTAAATTCCATCATCTAATGGTTCAACAAACGGCGAATGTGACTCCGATATTTTAGTATCTTTTACATGTTCATCAACTGAGTTTTCAAAAATATTCTTCATTAAATATGTTATCAGAGCAACAAGCAACCCCAAGGAACCTGATACCATAAAAACCGTGTGAAGATCAAAATGTGACAGGACTATACCAAGCACTATGGGAGAAAGACATGTACCAACGAACTTCATGGAATTGTGAATAGATAGAACTCCACCTTTTGATTCTAAAGGAGCTATATGAATAATCTGTGTATCAATTGCTGTTTGAGCAAGCCCATACCCTGCTCCGAACAGCAATATTAAAGGAAGAACTGCAACAATTGAATGTGCAAATGAGATGGATAATAATGCCAGTCCGGAAAGTACAAAACCAGCAGCAATAATTGTTGTCTTTGAATACTTACTGGCCAGACTCTTTACGCGGGATACAGTAAAAATGATAGCTATTCCCTGGAAAGCCAACATAAGTCCTGCTTCTTTTGCAGTATAGCCAAGTACATTCTCAAGCATAAATGGCACGTATACAAGCACTGAATATAACAGGAAGAAGATCGCAAAGCCCTGGAATATTGTGTATACTACTCTCAACTCCTTGAGTGCTTTAAACCCATTAATTAGGCCCTTGTGATTATCACTGTCCTTCTGAACCCTTGTCTCTGGAAGGGAGGTAAGCACAACAAAAGCGAATGGAAGTGAAAGTGCATAGAAAAGGAATGGATAGTTCCATCCAAAACTTGCCAGTATTCCACCTATAAGAGGAGCAGACACCGAGCCAATGGCAAGAGCCATACTTACCCTGCTCATGGCATGCACACTTTCATGACTCTTGTACACATCCGCTATGACCAACATGGTCAAAGGTAGCAGGGCTGCTGCTCCGATGCCCTGTATGAATCTCAAGATAAGAATTAATTGCATATCAGCGGAAAAATAACTTACAATTCCGGGTAGACCGTAAATCACAAGGCAGGGAACAAGTATTTTCTTACGGTTCACACGATCAATGAAATGACCAATAACCAGTGTGAAAATAGCTGTTGAGAGAGTGAACGCCGAAATTAATAGTCCTATTTCATGGGATGTTGTCTGCAGCGGTTCCACCATTTCTGGCAAGACTGGTGCTAAAAGAGCCCCTCCTGCCATTGCAAAATATGCAGTGATGCAAAGCATTAGAAGATGAGTGTTTTTAAATTGCATGATATTATCTCGTTATTAACATTATTTGGTATACATTCTCAAACATAATTTCAAGAGAATTCCTAATCTCTCTTCTTTGGCTGTCACTAAAACCAAAGAAAAGAATATCCTCCCACTCTGAAACTATCTTTTTCATATCAAATTTCAGCTTTTTCCCTTTTTCAGTAAGGAAAACCTTGTATGATCGCCTGTCTTTCTCATCCATTAGTCTGTAAACATAACCTTCATCAACAAGTTTCTGTATGGCCCTTGTAGTAGTGCCTTTATCAATTTTTAGATAGTCAGAAAGGCTTTCTTGATTGATACCATCCTCACGATACAGTCTCATTAGAAAAGGAAACTGTCCACTGCTAATGCCATATGGCTCAATTTTCTTTTCAATATAGATCTGCTCGTATCTATAGAGATAGGAGATGGCTTTCCCAACGAATTCTTCATCATACATTCCTTTAGAATTTGAGTTTCCATCCAATTCAACTTGATTCATTTTATTATTCCATCAAATTGCCTTATCGAATAGTTGTAATAACAACTAAATTAGTTGCATATACAACTATTGATTCTATATAAATGTTGTTGATGCAACTAATTGTCCAAATGAAGTGCCGTATCATTCCGGCAGATACTAACGAATGTGTAGGTTACGACTGTTTTTTAGCAGCACCCTTAAATACCCCATCCACCATTATTGTTGGCGCGACAACAGTTGCGCAAACAACTATGTGGTACTAAGGAGCATCCCATGGACAAAACGTCACTCGGAGCATTAATCTCTATAACATATCGCAGTCATTTTGTGAGGATAAACAATCGAATGAAAGAACTTGGTCTCTCAGCAGGCCAGTTTTTCGTACTCATGGTGCTTTCGGATGAGCAGGGTATTAAACAGGACACTCTTGCCGGAAGACTGCTGATCGATAAGGGAAGCATAGCCCGGGCGGTCAATGTCCTTGAGGATAAAAGTCTGGTTAAACGTATCACCGATGAAAATAATCGTCGGGCTGTACGTCTTCATCTCACGGAAGCAGGGGAACAACTCATTCCGGAAGTAATCAGAATATACAGGGAATGGGAAGAAGCTGCATTTTCAGGACTCACAGAAGACGAGAAGTCACAGATAAAACTACTGCTCCTCAAAATAGCACAGAACAGTTACAAAGCTGCTTATGAAAACGGTGAAACAAAATGGAAGAAATTTGCCCTGAAAGACCTACAATAAATGGTCAAAAACAAAAATACGAGACTTTAAAATTTATAGTGATATTATGTGCATCCATGCTGACCATAATGGGATCGGCTGCAGTTGCACCGGCATTGCCGAAGATGCTTGAATACTTTGCTTATGTGCCAAATGCAGATCTGTTGGTATCATTGGTAGTTACACTACCGGCACTTGGCATCATTATCACTTCTCCTTTCATCGGTATTCTTGCTGACAGATACAGCAGGAAGAAGATACTCATGGCATCACTTGCCATATTCGCGCTTGTAGGTGTCACCGGTGCATTCCTCAATTCACTCTACATCATACTTGCCTTCAGGATATTACTTGGAGTAGGTATCGCAGGAATGACAATCTGCACCTCGGCACTCCTTGCCGATAACTATGCCGGCGCCGAACTGAAGAAAAAGACAGGAATTCAGGCGGCATGTATGGGTCTTGGAGCCATGGTACTTCAAGTAGCAGGCGGCGCCCTTGCAGAAATAAACTGGCATGTACCTTATTACATCTACCTCATATCACTGCTGATAATTCCGGGAGTCATGCTCTCTATAAATGCATCAAAAAGCACCAGCAATCATGACCACGGGAAGATCGGAACTGTAATATCAAAGAAAAAGATATCACTCCGGAGTATAACTCTTATCTATATAGCCACATTCACACTCCTGGTGCTGTTCCTCTCCATACCCACAAAGCTTCCTTTCGTTCTGAACGAAAAAGGAATTTCATCAACACTAATGATTGGAGCTCTGATTTCAATTCCAGGACTATTCGGTACAGTCGGTGGATTGGCGAACATTCGAATATCAGGTTATCTATCGGAGGTAAAGACGAATTGCATCGCCTTTATTATTCTTGGAGGAGGCATCTTTGTCCTTTCAATTGCCCCGGATATTTCCACGATGATTATTGGATTGATAATGATTGGTATTGCATTTGGATTAATAAACGCTACCAACATGAGCTGGCTGTGCAGGATCGCTCCGGAACATTCACGTGGCAAGATATTTTCCGGATTCACAACCATACTCTTCCTTGGAGAACTAGTCAGTCCCATAATTGTTCAGGCTATACCAGGTACACTCTACGATGCCTATGCATTCCTGGGAATTGCCGGAATTACGCTGGGACTTATCTTTGCCGTGGTTAGTATTACAGGAATCGACGAGCTACTTGTCGTAATTGCTAAAAATCCTGTTAGATTAAAGTCAAGAGAATAAACGGATTTTATTCTCACTCTATCTTTTTTAATAAAATATGAGAAAAAGCACCTGAAGAGTCTAGAAAAAGTAGACAGCAAACTTACTCTTCTGCGAAATCAGTTGAGAACAGGTGAAGAAATCGACCTCAGAGACCTGTTGATGTAGCTTAATTTCATCAGGATTATCTTTCGGGGATGATGATCCAAGAACGAAAAACGAAATCTATTTTTTAGAGTTGATTAAAAGATTGGAAAAGGCGGTCACAAGGTTTGACCTGCAACAATGAAGTTTGCTACGGAATCAGATTTTATTCCGTCCTGAATTTGCTTCATCT
>DAKU01000032.1 GCA_002508425.1 Methanosarcinaceae archaeon UBA470 | reverse complement strand
TGGTATTCCATAGAGCCCAGGTACCCGCATTGTCATATACGCCTATAGATTCAGCTGAGACGATGCCTGCAGTCATCATCACAATACACAACAGTATCCCAGAATAAATTAGTCTGCTTAATTTGATTTGCATTACATCACCCAGTACACAAACAATAGTAGATTAGAGACCACTTATCCCACCACTCATGGTCCTGATACATCAATGAAATTATGAAAGTTTAGACAGCATATCCAGAAGCTTCAATCTCTTCAATTTGCTTAATTAACCATGGAACGTAGTCCCTATATAAAAACATCGAAAAGATTAGAATTACCGACTTTGTACAAACGTTTCAAGCTGTAAAATCCACATAAGCTACGCATACCAGTATTGATTTAAACTATTCTTGAAACTTAAGATCATGAGACAAATCATACTTGCTTCCGCCTCCTCTCGCAGAAAAGAATTGCTCAGGCAATTGATAGGAGACAACTTTAAGGTCTTGCCGGGTTCTTATCATGAAAAGCTACACCCTGGGATGAATACCCTTGAATTTATTATTCACAATTCCAGAGAAAAAGCAAAAGAAATAGCCTCTGTGACACTTCATGGGATAGTTATCGGAGCTGACACTGTAGTACTTTGTGATGGAGAGATTCTTGGTAAACCTCACACTGAAGATAAGGCCCGGGAAATGCTCAGGCAGATTAACGGTAAAAAAGTACATGTTATCACCGGTTTAACTGTAATTGATATCGATGGTAACCTTCAGACCAGCACTTCGGAAACTACGAGTGTTAAGATCAAACAAATGTCCGATGCTGAAATAGAAGCTTATGTGAAAACTAAAGAACCCATTGACAAAGCAGGAGCTTTTGCTATACAGGGAAAGGGAGCAATAATTGTGGAAAAAATTGACGGTGATTATTTCAATGTAGTGGGATTGCCCCTGTTTAAACTGAACAAGATACTCCATGAATTCGGTATCGACGTGCTAGAGATCATCTGAATATATAATTGAAACAGAAAGCTTAAAAGGGATAAAGGTTTGTCCAAAGTATATGGAGAAACCACAGGAACCCCTTTTTAGTTCTCAGGCCATTGCATTCTTGATCGCCGGATTTGCCATATCTGCCTTTCTATTCTATGAGATGATGAAGTTCGCAGAGGCTGGTAGTCTGATACTTGTGATACTCACCTCTATTTCAATATCAATAGTAGCCGTAGTTATCCTAAAGTACATTAAACACTTACAGAAAAAGTTATGAGAACCTGCAGATCACTGCAGCTTCTTTTTGGATTCCTCTACTTCATCAAAGATGCCCGGGTATTCCTTGAACATTGATAGTATGTCAAGAGCTGCAACCAGGTCCACTACACCCACAGCTCCGATGGTGTTTCCATCCGAGGTGCGTATGGGTGCCACTGCAACTGCCTTACCTTTATAGGGTCCTTCTACTGGCACTGTGCGAGTTATCTTGTTGGTATTTAGCACTTCTTCCAGTATAGGCCCCGTATAATCCCGATCCATGACTTTTCCCCTTTCCATACGAATACCTCGATTATTGCGGCTTCGAATAGTGATAGGGATACCAAGCAAAGCATGTATTGCTTCTGCTATAGGTTGAAGATCATCAGAGGTAGAATCCTCGCATATTTGCAGACAGGATTTATCATCTGTATTTGTTTTGCATTTCATCTATTACTCCCCCTTTACGTTATTCCGTGTCATGTACTTCACCATCAAAGCTCAAGGCCTAATATATACTCGTGTGCAAACACCGCAGCCACAGCACCATCTGCGACTGCAGTGACAACTTGCCAGATAGGAGTGTTCCTGCAATCACCTGCTGCATAAATACCAGCCACGGATGTTTCTAATTTTTCATTTGTTACTATAAAACCTGAACTGTTCTTTTGTACGTTTACAAATTCTGTATTGGGACGAATGCCCACATATACAAAAACCCCATCAACAGGCATACCATATACATTTTCAGTCTTCAGGTTCCTTAGTACTACGTTCTCAACTTTGGTCTTTCCTTCTATTTTTTCAGGAATGGTGTCCCATATTATCTCAATATTGCCTTTCCTAGATACTCTTTGTTGCAATATTGTGGAAGCACGTAGTTTATCCCTTCTATGTACGATATACACTTTTTTGGCGATATTGGAAAGAATAAGCGCGTCTGTAAGTGCAGACTCGCCTCCTCCGACAACCATCACTGTTTTCCCTTTATAGAAGGGAGCATCACATGTGGCACAATAGGAAACACCCTTGCTCAGCAGCTCATCTTCCCCCGGAACCCCCAGTTTTTTAGGATTTGCACCAGTAGCGATAATAACAGCTTTGGCCTCAAAGTTACCATTATCTGTCACTACCACTTTCTTCTCAGTCTCCGATCTTACTAAAGATACATATGCAGATTCTATTTTCACTCCTGCACTCTCTGCATGTTCTTTGAACTTTTGCATCAGTTCAGGACCCGAGATAGCTGTGAAACCAGTATAATTTTCGACCAGATCTGTTGCTGCGATCTGACCTGGCAATACTTCCTTTTCAATTACCACAGTGTCAAGTCCATACCTTACAGCATATATCCCTGCAGTAAGCCCTGCAGGTCCTCCTCCAATTATGACCAGGTCATACATGTCAATAACCCACACCGTTATAAGTCAAACTGGTTTTTCTAGAGTCTTGCTAGCCTTATCTTTGTCCGGAACTCCCACAAAAACAATTTGATCATCGATAATGGTTGTGGGAACAGATACAATAGAAAATTTGTCTGCAAGTTTTTCGCCTTCCGGGGATTCATAATCGATTTCCTCATATTCAAAATTAAATTTTTCTTTAAGCTCTCTCCAGACTTTCTTTGCAGTCGGGCAGTAGTGACACCACTGGGCAGTAACAAGTGTAACTTTTACCATAATTCATCACTCCACATCAATATGAGTAGTATTTTATTATGCTATCACTATATTAGATTAGTGTTCATTATTAATATTTGTATATGACATAATCAATATCATGTAAAAAAACAATTTGAAACACCAAAATATAAGGAAAAGTGGTAACATGGGAAGATATTCAATTGATCAATTTGTAGAGAGCACGGGACAAAAAGATTTGGGAGAAGGCAAGTTCGAGTTGGAACGTGATAGATTACTTGAAGTTAACATAGATGGCAGAGTGTGGATAAAAAAAGGTACCATGGTAGCCTATAACGGGGACATTAAGTTCACAAGAGAAGGAATTCTTGAACACGGTCTTGGTAAACTTGTGAAGAAAGCTGTTACCGGCGAGGGGCTGAGTCTTACTAAAGCCGAAGGAAAAGGTAAATTGTACCTGGCTGACACAGGAAAAAAGGTGACTATACTGGAACTGGATGGTCAATCCATTTATGTTAATGGTAACGACCTGCTGGCTTTTGAAGAAACAATTCAGTGGGATATTAAAATGATGAAAAAGGTAGCAGGTTTCCTGTCAGGTGGTCTTTTTAACGTATTGCTTGAAGGAAAAGGCATGGTTGCTATTACTACACACTACGATCCTCTCACACTGCAAGTTACAAAAGAAAGACCAGTGTTCACCGACCCTAATGCTACTGTTGCATGGTCGGGAAATCTGCAACCTGATCTGCGTACCGACATATCCCTGAAAACGTTAGTTGGCAGATCCAGCGGGGAAAGCTTGCAGATGGCTTTCACTGGTGAAGGTTTTGTGGTAATACAACCATATGAGGAAGTCTACTTAGCCACTGTCCAAGGATGAAACTAGCCTTTAGTGATGCAGTCATAATTGACATCGGCTCTGACTATTTCCGGGATGTCACCCCACATCCCTATATACTCCCCCTGTATCACCATTGCTCCTTTTATACCCGAAACGGGTTTCACGGAATCGAAGGCTTTTTCTACTGCTTCTTTTCCGATAGATGTAGCATTTCCCAATGCAGTGGCTGCAGCATCTGCCAAAGCGACATCATCGGAGAAAATAATAGCAGCATCAGCCATCCCAAAACTAATGGATGGACCCACAGTGCCAGAAGAAGTGCAGATCCCGGTGATATGATCATGACAAGGTACCCTGAAGGCCAGGTCCTTAACTGGAGAAGGGCCTGCATAGACGCCAATAGCAACTGGCCTGTCATTAATCAAAGCAATATCTCCTCCGTTATCAACAATCGCAAAAGTGGCTCCAGCATCTACCATAGCTTCTACGGCAAGTGAAGCAATAGTACCTGCAACAGCACTCATGGGACCAATCCCCATGGTGTTACCTGCAACTATCATTCTTTTCACCACTTCCGGTACATTTTCCTGGCAATCATAAGGTTCCAAGGTTGATCTGAAAAAAGAATCATATGCAATGAAACGCTCCAGAGCCACACGGTGGTAGTGAATAGATTCTTTTGCCTTTTTTAGATGTAATTCCTGGTCTGCCACAATAGTGACTATTGTTTCTTTAAGCTGGAAATGCTCCTTCATTTGATTCCCTTTCAGAAAATCCTTTCCAAGAACTTCACACATCTAAAGAAAGCGCATCATGAGGACACATTTCGATACATGTTCCACACTGGATACATTTTGTAGTGTCCACTTTTAGGTTCCATTCTTCATCCATTGAAAATACTTTTGTAGGACATACTGAAATACAGCCCCCGCATTCTACACATTCTTCCTCATCCCAATTGATAGGAGTATCCAGTCTAAGCACTTCAGCTCCTCTGGAAACCAAGGCATTCTTGATCATCCTGTATTCAGTATCCTCTATATCTGCTATGATCTCACCTGTGGTAGAATCGAAATGTGCCTGTGCGATGTTAAGAGGAATGCCTGTCTCAATTATAGCCTCAGCCAATATCGGTTTGGTGACAATATCCCTATTTATAATAATCCTGATCTTCATTTCAGTTCCTCCTGGCAAAAAGCATGCTGATATCATCGCTGGTAATAATACCTATGACATGATGTTGCTCATCCACCACAGGCATTGCCGATACGCCATGTTGCTCAAGTCTCCTGGCTGCAATGGTTACCTGTTCAGTATCCGTAGCAGTGATGACTTTCCTTGTCATGATATTCTCTACCAGATCAAATGTATTCTGAGCAACCGCTTTTGAAATATCCCATGCTGTGATAATACCCACAAGGATATTGTTCTCAGTAACTACAGGCAAGTGGTTAAAAGAAACATCCATGATCATTTTAGCAGCATCAAATACACTGGCATTTTTATG
The DNA here is from genome assembly GCA_002508425.1 of Methanosarcinaceae archaeon UBA470. GTDB lineage: Archaea > Halobacteriota > Methanosarcinia > Methanosarcinales > Methanosarcinaceae > Methanomethylovorans. The sequence goes on along the minus strand of DAKU01000032.1, from coordinate 5,723 downwards.
GATGGTCATTACATCTTTGGCCATAATATCTCTGACCATGGCTGTTCCACGTGTTTGTTTCATTGGCTTGGAGACAGTGTCTGAAGGCAATCTCTCTGCAGGTTGTGACAGGAAGAACTCCCCATGAGAGATCCAGTCTTTCAAAATACCTGCTATCTGCCTGGAACGCTTGAAACTTGAAAGTGATGAAGTTGTAACCTCACGCCCTTTGATCTCAATGGAACCAGACCTAAGCTCTTCATATGTGACCCCTCTGACAACAGGCCTGTCACGGGTGGGTATCCCGTAATCCATCACCTGGGTAATTATATCTGCATCAGATACTGCAGTGGCGAGTGCAACCTTTTCATCAAGTATTGGTATTGGGATTCCCATTCCCACATATAGAGACACGCCATATCCGGTGAAAGTAGAAGCACGCACGAATTCAGCATCCATCTCTTTGAGGTCGCCCTGGAGCATCAATGTGCCAAAACCACTCTTAGAAGAATGCTGAGTACCCTGACCTACTATATATCCCTGTGTACCTCCAAGAAAAATACGTGTTCCAGTACCAATTGTTCTATATTCCGGGTCATTGGAAAGGGGTGATAGCACACCTGCACCGGAATATGTAACATTACCGTAATTAGGCATCAACGATCCCATATAAGTGTACAATTTCTGGGAAGTACTGTTAGTGGCTGCATTATACTTTTGATATGCATTACGAGGATTGAGCATTATAGCCTGATTCAAATCATTGATATCGAGTGTTGTATCGAGGATCTTCCTTGGATAACAATCGGTTCCTGGAGAAATAGCATGTACATCAATGGTATTGCCTCGAATAAGGTCTTCTATGACATGGGCTCCCCCATATTCCATTCCAAGGGTTTCCGATACTTGTGTTGCTCCAATATAAGCATCCACTGCAGCTACACCAGTATATGCTTCAACATCATTAAGCCATACTTTCTGCATCTTGATAGGAGGTTCTGCATGACCAAAATTTAGAAAAACACCTGACGAGCACATTGCACCAAAAGTGCCTGTTGTTACCACATCTACTTCTCTTGCTGCCCCTTGTGCACCAAGCTCTGCTACAATACCAACCATCTCTTCAGCTGTCACTACGTTGACGCTTCCATCTTTGATTCTGTTATTGATCTCACTGATAGATTTGTTGACCATGCTACCTACCTTTGCAACTGGAACATAATTAGTTAAAACACCTATATATTACATATGGTAATTTATGCTAAGAGACATTATGTATTAATGTATATGAACTTCCTTTAATATATCAATGTTATTTCGTGTGTTCTCTACTTTGGGCTCTGGAGAAAAACTACTTTCGATATCATTTTCACCTATAATAATTTAAAAAGAATAAGTTCTCTTAGCATTACGTCCTATAAAAAGCACAGAGGGAATTATTCTGTTTTGTTCCAGATTGAAAATCTAGAACTCTCATTAAATATTTGATCTAATGGCATGTCAAATAAGTACTTAAAGTTTGTTGATATGATTTAATTGAATCAGAGGTCATTTCTACACAAGATTATTAAAGGTAGTATCCCTCTACCTCATACAATTCCAGGTGATACGATTGATAAGGGTCTTAGCAACAGGAACTTTTGATCTATTACATCCAGGGCATCTGGCATACTTGAAAGAATGTAAATCATTAGGAGATGAGTTATATGTTATCGTTGCAAGGGATTCCATGATCAGGCATAAACCAAAACCAGTGATACCCGAAAATCAAAGAGTAGAGATGATAAATGCCCTCAAGATGGTAGATAAAGCGATCCTCGGAAGTGAAGAGGATATATTTGTACCCATAAAAGATATAAAACCTGATATTATTGCTCTGGGATACGATCAGCATTTTGATGAAGAAGAACTTGAAAACGAACTGCACAAAAGAGGATTCTGTATCCGTGTTGTAAGGATAGACAAATCCGAAAAATGTGCTTTGTGCAGCAGTGCAAAGATTGTCAAAAAAATTATGGAAAGGTGCAGCTGAAGATCAGCAAAGAAGATCTTCAATGCGTTGCAGCCCTTCATGTATACGCTGCTGTGAAGTAGCGTAAGAGAGTCTTATAAAGTTCTTTCCGCTTTTACCGAAAGAGGAGCCCTGGGTCACTGATACATGCGCCTCATTGAGAAGCTTATCTGCTACATAGTCGCCACCGCCGCATTCGCTTACATCAGCAAAGACATAGAATGCTCCCTCGGGTTTATGGCATTCCAAACCAATGGAATTTAAACCATCCACCAGTATATCTCTTCTTGCATGGAACTCTTTTACCATATCATATACGGGTTCCTGAGTTCCCTCTAAAGCGGCTACACCTCCAAATTGAACAAAAGTAGTGGCACCACTTACAGAGTTTGATTGTATCTTCAGGATACCTTTGAAAATATCCGGTGCAGCAGATACATACCCAAGTCTCCAGCCTGTCATAGCATAAGCCTTGGAAAAACCGTTTACAGTAATAGTACGGTCCTGCATTCCGTCCATAGAACCTATGCTTATATGCTCCTTTCCATAGGTTATTTTTTCATAGATCTCATCGGAAAGAACAAGCAAGTCATTATCAATAGCATTATCAGCAATGCATTTGAGGGTCTTTTTATCGTAGACCCCGCCTGTGGGATTGCAAGGACTGTTAACTACAATCATCCTCGTCTTGTCAGTGATATATTCTCCAATATCATAGGGTTCAAAACCGTTCTCAGGGTCGGTGGGCACCCATACCGATTCTGCTCCTGCGAAATGGATACATGACTCGTATGATACCCAGGCCGGGTCAAAAAGAAGGGCTTCCTCCCCATCTCCAAGCACTGACATCATTATAGAAAATATTGCCTGTTTTGCTCCGGGAGTAACAAGCACATTTGATGCCTTTGTCTCCAGGCCGTTCTCAACTCTGAGCTTCTCGGCTATGGCTTCCCTCAATTCAGGGATACCTGCTGCTGGAGTGTAATGCGTTTCCCCCCTATACATAGCATCTGCAGCAGCATCACATATATGCTTGGGAGTATCGAAATCCGGCTCTCCAAGATTAAAATTAATGACATCTATTCCCGTTTTTAGCATCTCACTTGCCTTGTTGGCAGCTTTGATTGTAGCAGATTCCTGCATCCTTGCAAGTCTTATGGAAGCCATAAGTATCCCTTAAATCATTTGTTTTTTCTTTTCAGAGCCGTCTTACTAATTTTACGGCAGCCTCTACGGCACGCTTGGCATAGTCCACACGTTCATGTGCCTCAAGCCTTGACATACCCGGACCAGCAATTCCTAGAGTAACTGGCTTTTCATATTCCAAGGAGAGATCAATAATTTTTCTTGCAGCATGCTGGACCACGATTTCATCATGCTTTGTGGCTCCTTCTATTACAGAACCAATGGTCACAACGGCATCTATATCTTCTCTCTTGCAAAGCTTCTTGATTGCAAGAGGCATATCAAATACCCCGGGAACCATTATTTTTTCCTTAACTGTAGCTCCAAGAAACTTTGCATGTTCCTCACCTAATAATTCCATCTGATAGGTAAGGTCCCTGTTGAATTCAGCAATGACAAATCCAAGATTGATGGTCATGTAACATTCACCCAAATTACCTTTACGTTAATTTCTATATTTGATTTACGTTGTCCTTTACATACGTGCCGGGCCGACATCTTCAAAACCCTGTCTTTGACCAGTGCCTGCTTCCTTGATCAGGGCGTCGGGTTTGAAAAGCAACTTAACTGCATTGACCGCATGCTCCCTGGACCTCTGTTCCATGAGAAAGGCAAGTTCTCTTTCGTCCTTTGCCTCATCTTCGTGTACAAACACCTCAATAATATGAATATTTGTCATTAACTGTGCCTGTATCAAACCCATGGAAGCCTGGTTTGCACACATCTTGTCCTTTTCCATTTTCCCGGGCATACCCAAGGCAATGACAAGATCGCAGGGTTCCTTCTTATCCTCTATAAGTCTTTTAGCAGCAACCGGCAGATCTTTGATACCAGGCACAGTAACTCTTTTGATCTTTACTGAGACGTGCCTCTTCACCTCTTCAATAGCTGCACTTCCCATGTCAAAACGTGCAAATGTAGTATCAACGATGCCTATTGTAGCCATATTGAATCACTGTTCAGAGTGTGTCAAGTACGTCGCTTGCGGCCTCTATGCCCGGTCCTACACTGGATATAATACCGCGTTTCTTAAGTACTATCTCAAGTTCGGCTACTGTAAGCAGTATATCTTTTGGCTGGACATTACCCATGTTGCCTACCCTGAAGATTTTGCCACTGAGCCTATCCTGCCCGCCTGCGATCACAATGCCTCTTGCCTGCATATCTTTCTTGATGTCATTACCAGTGATACCTTCAGGTGCTTTCATTGCACTTACGGTATTGGAATAATGACTGTACTCATTGAGGTTGGGCAACATTTCAATTCCCATTGCATTTACAGCAGCCCTTACTGCAGCAGCTTCTGTGCAATGGCGTTTTATCCTGGCTTCCATGCCCTCTTCCTTAATGATATGTAAAGCTTCCTGAAGCGCATAGAACAGAGGTATAGCAGGAGTATACGGTGTCTCACGCTGGCTTTTTTCTGTGCTCTTTTTGTAAGCTTTCAGATCCAGATAATAGGGCATGCGTTCTATGTTGTTCATGGCCTCAAATGCCTTCTCACTTACCGAAACTACTGAAAGTCCCGGAGGTGTAGCCAGACATTTCTGTGACCCAACAAGAGCAATATCTACATTCCATTCATCCACTTTGACGAGATCCCCGCCAAGTGATGTGACACCATCCATAATGAAAAGAGCACCATGTTCCTTAGTAAGCTTACCTATCTCTTTTGCAGGATTAAGAATACCCGTAGAAGTTTCATTGTGAACAAGTGTAACAGCCTTTGCTCCTTCTTCCAACTTCTCTTCGAGCTGGCCAAGGTCCACTGAATCTCCCCACTCACATTCCAGAGGATCTACATTCCCATATCTCTTTGCGATATTCTTGAACCTTTCACCAAATTTCCCGTTCTCAATAGCAATAATCCTGTCATTAGGATTTGTGGTACATCCCACAGCAGCTTCCATGGCTGCAGTGCCTGATCCACTGATAACAAAAATGTCGTTCTTAGTGTTGAAAATGCCAGATAATATCTGCCTGCAGTCGTCGTACATATCTGAGAACGCGCCACTCCTGTGATTGATCATAGGTTTTGACATCGCTCTAAGTACTCTAGGTGCAACGGGCACAGGCCCCGGCATCATAAGCAAAGTGTCTTCTAAATTCATGTATATCGCCTGAAACCTTGGTTAAAATGATTGTGCTGTAAGATATGCTTTTCGATTTGTCGGAGATTTCGACCTGTTAAATGTAGACCTTATATATAATATAGTCGAGTGCGTGTTCTTCAGCCGCGTAATAATTTCATAAGATCATGCTTTGTGACAACACCTGCAATCTGCCCTCTTTCCAAAACTATCACAGCAGGAGTGGTTTCGAGAAGATGAGAAACCAATTTTATGTGTGTACCTGGAGATACCACAGGAAAAGTATCCCCCATAAGGTCCCTTATTTTCATTTTTGAGACTTCCAAAGCCTTTTTTCCAGCCATAAAACGGACGATAGTCTCTTCAGAAATGCTTCCTATAGGCACACCATTTTCGACTACCGGTATCTGCGATATATCATTATCTTCCATAATTTTAACTGCAGCATCCACAGGTTC
>DAKU01000096.1:511-12317 GCA_002508425.1 Methanosarcinaceae archaeon UBA470 | reverse complement strand
AAATACTTTCTCTCGATAGTTTCCCAACTGTAATGAATATCCACGAATTTCCGGCCTTTAGTGCCAAGTTGATCCCTTAGCTGTTCATCAGCAAGCAATAAATTAAGGCATTCACTGAACTCTTCATAGTTCTCATACCACAGGCCGGCATTGCTTCTGATACATTGTCCCTTCAGTACTTCACACTGCCCATTGACCAGAACAGGTTTTTTGCAAAGCCATGCTTCCAGTAGTACTATTGATAAACTCTCATATTTTGATGGCATTATAAGCACATCACAATTTTTAAGAATGTTGTATTTTTCCTCTTCGGAAACAAAACCCAGGTATACAATATCTGGATGATGGGGTATTTTCATGACGGCTTTCCCCAAAACTACAAGTTTGATGGGCGAATGTTTTTCCTCCTTATATCTTTTGAAAAAGTCAAATAATTCTCCACATCCTTTTGACTCATCAATTCTACCCATGTAGGTTATGAACTTCTCTTTATTGGTTCTGTTTTTGGAATTACTGTTTCCCACTTCTTCAGAAAGGGAAACACCAGAGCCAGCTACATCATAAGGTATATTTCTATTTTGGAATCGTTGTATCACAAAGTCCTTTTCTTCCTTTGTATTGTACATGATTGCTCTGGGTTTATGGAATATATCGTTAAAGATTGACAAGTAAACAGGAGGCTCATCATGTGCAGCAGGAACAAGAATTGCCTTATCTGCCACAAGTGGAAGGCCAAAGAAAGTTGTACAATATAGATACGTAAAAAAGAAGAAAAAATCATAATGATCTTTACTTTCTTCAATATACTGAAAGAGTTTAGATGAGTAAGGACCTTGCAGTTTCATCCACTCGATCTCCTCATCAATGGAATGCTCTTTGCATAATACTTTTTCAGAACATTTATCAAAACGTTTTGTTTCTCGGGGGAAATCTACAGGAAACCTTTTGACAGATACGCCATTTATACGTGTTTCTCCTGCTTCATACTCATTTTTCCATGTGACATAGTCAATTGCGCATGTAGTAATTACGTCTATATTGCAATACTTTGAAAGGTGCTCTGCCACCTCTCTACAAAGGAATTCTGCACCACCGTTAATCTCAAGTCCGTATCTCTGGACTACAAATGCTATCTTATACGTTTTTTTTTCCAGATATTTGTTCTTAGGGTGTGCTTCTGTCTCTTTAGGTAGAACATAAGGATCAGTGCTAGTTCTCTCTACCATTTGTGGATCACCTTATTTAGCTGATCTTTGAATAGATCCATTGTTCTCTCATAACTTAAGTCCTTTAGTCTGGTATTCTGTTTTGCTATTATTCTTTCCCGGAGTTTTTCATCTGTAACAACTAAATTGATCATTTCAGCTATTTCCGGGTAGCATTTCCTGTTGACCAAGATACCGGCTCCACTCATTGTATACGGCACTGCCGTTGAGTTATAGGCAATTATGGGAATACCAAAATGCATACTTTCTATCAAAGGGACACTAAACCCTTCATGCTCACTCATGCAGAGGAATACGTCTGCAAGCATGTAATAAGATATCAGGTCTGCAAAATCGACCATTCCTATTATGTGTATGTCCTTTAATCCCAGTTGTTTGATCAAATTCTGCAACTGGTCATAGTAAACTTCGCAGCCATTGAACCCACCAACTAAATAGAGCCTTGAACGTGGATTTATGGCCTTGTAATAGTAGAAACATTTAATAATATCTTCCTGTTTTTTATTTGGGGCTATCCTCCCTACAAAGAGGATATTGGTCCAACCATCATCATACTTGGCAATTAGTCCTTTGTTATATTTATCATATTTAGAGAGGTCAATTATCAGGGGAAGTACTCCTGTTTTAGTATAACCGATCTCCTCCAGTTCGATACAATTGTATTCCGAATCCCCTAGAGCCACATCAATTCTATCAACGAGTAGTTTCAGCTCTTCTCTTCCTTTACCTAGTATCAATGCAAGGTTATCGTTAATATTATAGAAGAAATGAGGTGGTGTTATGTTATGATACAAAAGTATCTTTCTATCGGGAACCTCCATCACATATTTCGAAACGTCAGATCCTATGGAAAAATGATAGATCAATATATTATCTTTAGAAGATCTCTTCTTATGCTCGGATAAATAATTTGCTGTAGTAATCGATTCATGTATGTTCTGTGCAAATATTTCGGATTTGTAACCCCAGCTTCTGAGTATATCTCTTATAACGAACGCTTCATTTCCAATGGCATCACATGGAGAAATTGTTGGCAGAATCTGATGAATCTCCATTTTAGACCACACCTAATAATCGCTTATATCTCTCAACAATGATTTCCCAGCTATAGTTCCTAATCACATATTTCTTTCCATTTTGTGCTATCAGATCTCTCTTAGCAGGATTTGTTAGGAAGTATTTAAGACATTCTTCAAATTCGTCATAATTATTGAAATACAATCCACCATTACTTTTTATACAATGGTCTTTTGTCACTGCACAACCTGCATGAACCAGAACAGGTGTGCTACAAAGCCATGCTTCCATTATTACAATAGAGAAACTTTCATTTGTAGATGGCATGCAGAACAATGTTGCAGCAGCATGGGCATCAAATTTATCCTGAAGTGGGACAAATCCCAGATCAAGGATATCATGCTTGTGTTCTTTGGGGATATCTAGTTCACCTTTCCCTATCAGAACTAGTTTTAGGTCTCCACCAACCGAATCTTTGTATTTGGAAAAGTATTCTATGAGAAGAGATACATTTTTCCCCGAGTCTCTTCTTCCTGCATACAGGAGGAAATCTTCCTTTAAATCATATTTTTCTCGGAACCTCTGGGCATTGTGTGAAATATCTGTATCCATGCCTGCTCCCAGAACGAGTTGATGACCTTTGATATCATATATTTGATTTGCGAGTTCTTTCTCGGGTTCAGAATTATATATTACTGCTTTGACATCTTTGAACATATCTTTGAAGATGTCCATATATGCATAGCTTTCATCGTGTAAACATGGGATCACTATCGATTTATCAGGATGTATCCGTGAACCGTAGTAGGTTGTTCCGAACATATATGGGATAAAAAAGAAATAATCATATTTGTTGCCATGATCTCTTATATATGAGTAAAGATTATCGCTATTTATCATATTCTGCATGAATGTCTTTTCTTCTACTGGAGCAAGTCTACAATTATGCATAAGTTTGAAATTGACCTGATCAAATTTTGTGGTATCTCTTTTACGAACGCTGAATCGTCTAACAGTGATCCCATTTTCGTTATAGGTTCCTTCCTTATAGTAATCTGTATTCCAGTCACTTAAAAACTGTTTAACACAGGTAGTAAGTATTTCAACATCCATCCCACTCTTTTGCAGGTTTTCGGCAGTTTGCCTGCACTCAGTCTCAGCCCCGCCGGGAATGTCTCCATACCATGGTATAACAAAAGCTATTTTCATTTTATCAGTCAAGAATTTACACACAGCCGATATATCTTATTCGCAGTATTTTATTTCTTTCCAATCATTGCATAGTCCTGTGCGCCGTAAAGAGTAGCATTTAGCATTTCTATGTTCCGGTTGTAAATCTCAACCTGCTGTCTTTCTACATATGTGACTCCCTCATTTGTTACAAGCTTCTGAAGCCTCATGGTTTCAGGCAGCGGTGATGAAAATACAGGTTTCACTTCCCTAAAACCTGTGGACTCCAAAAGGAACTTCAATGTTTCCGGATGAACGGGTTTGATATGGGTAAGATCAATGTAGAAATTTGCAAATGACGAAAAAGAAAGCGGATTGACGGTTTCTGCAATAAGATAAAATCCATATTTCATCTTTTGGAAGCATAGTTTCAGTAATCTGACAAGGTAGGAAGGCTCCAGATGTTCTACCACCTGGTCTATGAATATACCATCAAGACTTGAATCTTCTAGTTTTTCCATATAATCAAATGCATCCTCTAATTCCACTTCAAGGCCCTTTGAACGACAGTAATCTACCATAGTCTCATCGAGGTCCACTCCACGAGCACCTATCCCGTGTTTATGCATCGTTTCAAGGAATTCCCCTCTTCCGCAGCCAATGTCAAGTATATTTTTACATCCTTCAAAATAACGGAGAAATGAGGTCTGCCGTTGGGCAATTTCCTCTCTGGCCCCTCGGAACCTTTCCTCAAAAACAAAATAATTCACACCAGTGTCCTGGTGAGGTGGTTGTAAAAGCATCTCGGTCTGTGAGAGTCCATGTGCATTTCTTTCATCAAGTATCTTAGCAAGCCATGCTTTCTTCTTAATATCATCATTCATTGATAAAATAACTGAACGCATTCTTTCTTCATTTTCTGCCCTTATTTCGTTCTTTAACTGTGAAAGAAGCATGTTCACATCGTTTCTTACCTGCTCGGCCATTTCATACATTTTTCTGTTGACTGCTATCTCGTCATTAATCTGTTGCTTCAGGGCATGCAACCTATCCTCTACATCGAATAATCGTTCATCAGTCTCTTTCTCTACCTGTAATAGTCTCGCATTAGTCTCTCTAAGTTGTAGTTTCAAGCTTTTTGATTCAAAGCGAGGCTGATTTGCTTCTTTGCTTTCAAAATTGCCGATTTCGTTCTCAATCCTTGAAAGCCTATAAGCTGCATTATTAAGAACATTTGAGGCATTTTGGTTGAAAGTGATTTGCTTAAAGATCATCGGGTCCACATATCTTCTCACTTCTCCGTGTACGCCCTCTCTGCCTTTAATGAGAACTTTTCCTACAACGGGACGATGGGAACTAATAACATAGCTATTATTCTGGATATCACAATTGATTCTCAGATTAGCAAGGTCATCAGCAATTTGCCCTTTTATTTCCCCTATTGCCATTTTTTGATTTGAGATCAGTTGTTGGTTCACTTCATCAAGTGGAGGCGGATAAGTTCCTTGTTCTTTCCGCTTACTGATATTTTCACGGATCTTTCTCATGATCTCTTCAACATTCACTTCTTCATCGTTGATCTCAAAAGTATTCATAAATGTAATTCCCACCATTCATATTATCCATTTACAAGGCACATCGAATAGGCCAGCATCCCTGCTTGTCTGGATCACGTCAAAATGATATAGTTTATCATGCCAGTCATAGGGGTTGTGTGCACGACTATGTATGGCGACAGTTAATAGAAATCTTCCGGTGAGCATAGAAATACTCTCTACTTTTAAATCTATATGGCCTTTACCTTCAATAGAATCTATTGTTATGTTTCTCAGTTCCGTATTAGTACCATAAAGATTCTCTCCCTTCTCTGAATACAGAGCAATGCCAAAAATTGGATCAAGAACTTTTTCATGAGCATGATAAAAGATCCTTATGGTCATTGCATCAAAGGAATTGAACCTGTTACTTACATTTCCAAACTTATCGTAGAATTCAACGTTTACTATCTCTATTTTTTGGTCTCCCCATCGGGAGTTGTTGACAGCACTTTTGTCTTCATTTTGAACGGCAGGAGTAGTTTCACTAGCATTATCGATTGTTTCTAAAATGTTTTTATCCTGCTCTCCATAAACGTACTTATCTATTACTTCACCCGTTTCCCCTAATGCGACCTGATGTCCTTTATGCAGCAGCAAAGTCCTGTCACAGAACCTTCTAACAGAACCAAGGTCATGTGAAACAAATACAATCGTTACCCCTTCTTTGCGATAATTGTTCAGGACATCCAGGCATTTCTGTTGAAAATCCATATCACCTACTGCGAGTACTTCATCCATCAGCAATATTTCGGGATCTGTCTGAATCGCAGTGGAAAAAGCAAGTCTTACCTGCATTCCGGAAGAAAAGTTCTTTAATTTTGCATCTCTGAATTTCTCCAATCCTGCAAATTCTAATATGTCATCTGTCCTTGATTTGATATCGTGCTTTGACATTCCCATTATAGTACCATAGGTTTTTATGTTCTCTACGGCTGTCATATCGGGCTGGAACCCTACACCAAGTTCAAGGAAAGGTGTAACTTTCTTGCGGATATGCACATCACCTGCTGACGGATATAAGATGCCTGCTATTATTTTCAGCAGAGTGCTTTTACCGCTTCCGTTCTCTCCAATAATTCCAAAAAATTCACCTTCTTCCACATCGAAATTAATGTCCTCCAAAGCATGAAATACCTCATAGGACTCTGGCTTGAATACGCCTGTAAGGGCCTCGAACAGCGTAGTTCTTTTTTCATGTGGGATGCGGAAAGATTTTTCCAGTTTCTCAACTTCGATCACTGGCATTTAAATCTCCTCCGCAAATCGAGGTTCAATTTTGTTAAATATAATATACCCAATAAATAAGAAAACTATTGATGCGATACCCATGAACATTAGATCATTTATTTGTGCAGGCGCTGAATAGATTATTGTTTGTCGTGAAGCAACAATTACTCTTGCAACCGGGTTGAGAAGTACTATCTCACGTAAGTTTTCAGGGAAAATCTCGACTGCGTACATTATAGGCGTTGCAAAATAGCCTGCCTGCAGGAATACAGCCCAGATAAATTGCACATCTCGGTAAAGCACATTAAGAGCTGCTAAAGCCAAAGAAAGGCCTATGGAAAGCATCAAAAGGCAAATCAAAATGATCGGAGCTTCAAGTATATACATAGATATGGATACTTTAAAATAAACCATATAAATTATAAATACTATCGACTCAAACACGCTCATGAGTAATGCTGTTATGCATGACGATATCACAAATATATCCCTGGGGAAATATACCTTTTTAATGAGGCTTGCTTTTCCAACAATGGAATTCATTCCTATACTAGTTGCCCGGCTAAGGAAATTCCAGATAATAATACCCAATAAAAGGAAAAGCTGGTAATTCTCTATCTGCATTTTCATAAGGTGTGAAAATACATAATAAAGGACCGTAAGCATTAGCAGAGGCTCCAGCAATGACCAGAAATATCCTAATATCGAGTTCTTGTATCTTAGTTTGAACTCACTCCAAGCTAATTGCCATATCAGTTGTCTGTAAGCATACAGGTTTGCAAGATGTTTGACTGACATTTTCCATCCATTACGCAGCTTCTAAGAATAACTCGCTATTTACTGCTTGATTTAAAAATCTGTCAATAGGTAATACTTTCATTATATAAAGTTTTGGTCCACTCAGATCTAATAGTCAGCAGGTCATCAAATTAGCTTCTTATATTTCTGTTCTAATTTGAAACTCATTTTTTAGGGCTCTTTAGAGAGCCTATATTTTCATCGAGCGATGCTTAGCTTCCCATTTGTGTCCATCATGAGTCAACTGAATCAAGTAGTATTTATAATTGTACGACCTTACCTTTTTTGACTCCATGTTACATATTCCGCACACGTTTTGTCCATGGGGTCAGGGACAATAGTAATGTTAAAGGCGAGGCAGAATACTTATGGTCGCATCAGATGAAAACGACTCTATAAAAAAGTTGGTGTTCGGTCTGGACGAACCGATTGCAGCCATACAAAAAGCTATATCTGATTTTGTATCAGGTCAAAGGGTCAACATCGCTATACTGGCATTGCCTTATGCGGGGAAATCTGAACTTGTAGATGAGATCTTCAAAATGCATCCACGTGAAGTGACAAAGGTCACTTTTTCATCTATAATGGACAACAAGGGCCAGATACCTCTGCTTAAAGACCCCACTAGGATAATGATATTTGACAATTGTCATTACCTGTATATGAGAAAGATTGGTGGATTCGATGTTATCGAAGAGTTCCTGAATATGGTGCTTTCCTCTGATAAAATACTCTACATAACCACATGGAATATCCACTCATGGAATTATCTTGATCGGGTATTGGATATAGGCAGATATTTTCCAGTACAGGTGAAAATTCCATCGCTGAACCCTGCAGATATGAAAGAGTTCTTGCTTTCAGCATATAATGAGAATGAAATACAATTTGTAAATGACATTGAGGTAAAGAAAGAAAAAATATTTCAGGTGGTTAAAAGACCTATAGCGAAAAATATCACACGTGGCAAAGTCAATCTATACAGTTTGCGGATCAACTATATTGCCCTTCAGACACTTCTCTTTAATAGAACACCAAGTGAAACTGCAGAATCCACTATATTTAAAGAAATTACAAAGATCTCACGTGGGAATCCCGGAGTTGCAAAGGATATATGGAACAAATGGTTAGAATATCCTGTGATCAAAACAAGTAACATAAATACTGTTTTCAGTAATATAGATCTCGATAGTACCGGAAGATTTGTTCTATATATTATATTGTCAATGGGCCATATTAAAAAAGCGGAATTGAAAAATATAATATTAAACTGGACTTATAATGTAGATGACATGATGATCAACAAAATAATATTTGAAATGCTCAATCAGGATCTGATAACAAAAAATGATGAATATTACAGTGTAAAACATGAAAAACTATCTGTTGTTGTCAAATATTTAGAGAATATCAGGTTGGTGTGGTAATGGCTGAAGTGAATCTGGATACAGTTGTCACTGGCTTTGAACAAATTGACCCAAATACAGTGCTTGTGTCTTTTGTCATCATAATCCTTGCTGTCATTCTTTCAAAGATAGTTGCATTTTTCCTTACAAAGTTTTCAGAAATGACATGGAGGTACAGGCTACATTTCAAGACTATAATCCCTCTGTCTAAAGTCCTCATTTATTCATTGGCTGTCTATTACATTTTTGCATCTCTATTTGCGCTGTCCTTCAATCAACTAGTATTATTAAGTGGTCTTATTGGTGCTGCAATTGGTATAGGGCTAAGGAACCTCTTTGAGAATATTGCAGCGGGAATTATAATCGTAATGGAAAAAACATATCATGTTGGGGACAGGATCGAAATGGGTGACTATTATGGAGAGGTCAAGGATATAGGCCTCAGGGCTACCCGTCTTGTTACTCCCAACGATGAACTGGTATTGGCTCCAAACAACCTGGTGTTCACACAATGTGTGGCAAGCGGCAATTCAGGTAGTTCCGAAATGATGGCAATGCTAGATATATATATAGAGAACGATTCTGACGTAGACCTGGCAATGAAGATATTAAGGGAAGCAGTCGTTACTTCAAGATTCGTATATATATCTCCAACTAGACCGGTTGTTATTCTTTTAAACGATTATCCCTTCTACAAAGGTCTAAAAGCAAGGGCATATGTGAACGATCTTAGGGATGAATTCGTATTCAGATCTGATGTAACCCGAAGAACCTGGAATGAATTCTATAAAAAAGGAATAAAACCTCCCAAAGCACATATTGTAAACTATGGGAATGCAGCTGAATGATCTCAAGATCAGATTGATTAGCTACAAATATACACATAGAAAGCATTTAGGTCGAGAAGATCTCCCAATTCTATAAATTTCCGATTGCTACCCAAAACCCCTCACCTCAGCATCTCTTTTGCTCTTTCTCTTAGTTCCTGCACCTTCTGATCATCCGGTTTCAGTCTCAAGGCTTCATCATATGCACCAACAGCCCCTCTTATATCTCCGAGACGATACAATGCAGTGCCTTTGTTCTTCCACACCACGCTTTGGTTCGCACCCATGTTAAGAAGCCTATTGAAGCATGTAAGAGCAGCCTGATTCTGGGCAAGGTTCAGGCAAGTTATACCCTTGTTCAAAAGTGCGCTGGGATTATCAGGTTCAAGCTGCAAAGCAGCCTCAAAGCATTCATACGCTTGCTCATGGTCTTTTTTGTCTTTTCCTGCCGAGATCCCGGCCTTTATCCATTCAGCTGCTGTGTTTGTCTGCCTCTGGCGAAGTTTTCTTCTAGCCCTGTTCAAAGCATTAACCGGATCAAATCTCTGCTCTACTTTTTGTTTGTTTTCAGGGATATCAGTAATATTCTTTTCCTGCTTTTTCATCTCACCAGCGGTCTTTTTCTTCGGAGGTATATAATCGGGTTTTCCGAGAATCTTGTGGAGTATAATTATAGCAGCATCCTTGTCCAGCGGATTGTTGTTGTTTCCACATTTTGGAGACTGGATACAGGAGGGGCAGCCTTCATTACAAGGACAGCTTTCAATGGACCGCAGAGTAACTTCAAGCATTTCAACGATCTTGTCATATCCGCTTTCAGCGTAACCAACTCCTCCCTGATGTCCGTCATATACGAATATGCCACTGTTACCTGTAAGATCAGGGTGTTCTGCTGTGGAAAGTCCTCCCAGATCGTTACGGTCAGCAAGCAGGTGCAAAGGATACATTGCTATCATTGCATGTTCAATTGCGTGGATACCACCGGCAAAATCCCTATCATATGCAGCAACCGAGCCCATGAACCTGCTGGGTAGTTCAATCCAGAGGGCTTCAGTTTCAAGAGTAAATTTTGGCATCTGCAGAGCAGATTGTCCCAGCTCTTTATCCGTACGCTGCTGCAACTTCTTGTACCCTGTTACTTGCTGAGTCACATCCACGCTTCCAAAACCGACCTTTACATCAGGGCAAGTTTCCAACACTTTAGTTTCAATAACATCTCTTATGACTACATCTGAGGATACCATCGATCTCGTATAGTATTCATCTTGCGTGTGCTCTACATGTATTTCCCGTTTTTCATGATCTAATGAGGTGACAACATAGGCAGTTCCTTTGTTAATATATACTGCACCTTCAAATGCTTCTCTGTAAGCCTGAAGTCTGCTAAGAGAGTTCTCCAGAGGTCTTTTCGAAGCTTTGTCAATAATAGTATAAGCATCACTGTCAATATCCCTTATAGATACATGCATATGAGCATTCGTATCAAGCGACCTCTTTTCAGAAGTGCCCTCCAGCAATCCTTCTTCTTCAAGCACTGTTACTATCCTGCTAAACTCAGTGCCAAAATACTGCTCATCCTCTGCCCGCAAAGGGATTTCCCTGGCGGCACATAGCAAATGGCCTGCTTGTATGTAGCGGTTAGAAACATTAATCACTGCTTCTTCGCACTGTCTTCTGAAAAAGTCTCCTGGGTTTCGCATGTAGTATTGGTCAAGAGCATTTGGATCTGCAACAAGTACCACCATGCTTTGCGCATATCCGCGCCCGGCCCTTCCCGCCTGCTGCCTTGCGCTCATTATTGTTCCGGGGAAACCATCCATAATACAAGCATCAAGACCACCTATATCAATACCTAATTCAAGGGCATTGGTGGAAATAACTCCTGCAATTTCTCCATTGGAAAGCCCCTTCTCGATTACCTCACGTTCATTTCCATGATAACCGCCTCTATACGGACTGATTTTTTTTTCAACACCTCTGTGAGCAAGAGTGTTCTTTGATTCAATATACATCCGTTCCACCTTCTGCCTTGACCTTGCAAAAGTGATTGTCTGGAAGCCGCCTTGGACAAATGTTGTGAAAAGGTCTACAGTTTCCCCAAAACTGGCTTTTCTCATGGTGAAGTTTCCGTACTTCACATATAATGGGGGATTCCAGAACACGAATTTTTGTAGTCCTCGTCCTGAGCTGTCGTTGTCTATCAACACTACATCTTTACCGATCAAGGCTGAAGTATGTTCCATAGGGTTGCCGATCGTGGCTGTGCAGCAAATGTATTGTGGATGTGCACCATAGTGGTCACATACCCTATTTAGTCTCCTGAGCAGGTTTGCCATGTGGCTGCCCATTACACCGCTATATGTGTGGCTTTCATCAAGCACGATGTATCTGAGGTTTGAAAGAAAACGTTTCCACTGATGCTTCCATTGTAAAAAGCTCAGATGCAGCATATCGGGATTGGTGAAAACTATCCGGGGGTTGTTGTATTTGACAGCATCTTTTTCATGCTTGGGCATGGTTCCAATGAACTTGTTTAT
>DAKU01000096.1:0-491 GCA_002508425.1 Methanosarcinaceae archaeon UBA470 | reverse complement strand
GTCTCCACAGCTTCTGCCTGATGAATGTATAGCTGTTTAATACCCATCTCACTCAGGGCATAGTTTATAAGTGGTTTCAATTCAACAGAGCTATAGGTGGGTTCCTTTGCAGGTATGTCTTCAATGTGCACTATCTGGCCTTCGTATTTTCTTGAAGACTTTAGTTTGTTTACCAATTCAGAAATATCCATCTTAAGGTAGCCCCATAATTTACAAAAGGAGAATTTGAGTGGAAAGCTAAACGTCTTTTTTGATATAACGTTTTCCGTTTATAATCATTCAATGATTATTACGTAAATTTATGGTGTTGAACTTTTTTGGAGCTAATTGTCTTCTTTTTTTATAATACATACACAAAGAGTGACTACTTTGTGTATCTTCATTATCTGCAATGGTAGTAAACTTTTATTATTATTATTATTATTATTATTATTATTATTATTATTATTATTATTATTATTATTATTATTATTATTATTATTATTATTCTT
>DAKU01000060.1 GCA_002508425.1 Methanosarcinaceae archaeon UBA470 | reverse complement strand
AGCAGATAATGCAACCTTTGTTACACTGGACATCGCTGACCCGGAATCACCGACCCTTGTTGGCAGTTATGAAACCCGGGATTCAATATATGATATTGAGGTAGTAGGTAATTATGCCTTTGTAGCAAACTATAGAAATGGCCTTACAATACTGGATGTCACAGACCCAACATTTCCTGAGCTCATAGGCAATTATAATGCAACTGCTTTGACATCTGATGTTGCTGTAAAAGGCAATTATGTATGCCTCGCCGACAATTATAATGGACTTGTAATACTCAATATAACGGACCCAACATTGCCAACACCTGCAGGCATTTATGACACCGCTGGCTTTGCAGAAGGCTTAGCCATAGAAGGTGATTATATATATGTTGCCGATGGTATCAATGGTATTGTAATAGTAAATATCACTGACCCCCTATTACCAAAATTTATTGGAAGTTATGACACTGCTGGCAAGGCAGAGGATGTTACGGTCTCAGATAGATATGCCTATGTAGCTGATGGCGACGATGGCCTTATAATCCTGGATATCAGTGATCCTACATCTCCAAAACTTATTGGAAATTATAATACTTCTGGCTATGCTTACTCTACTGCCGTATTCGGGAATTATGCATACGTAGCTGACCGATACAATGGTCTTGTGATACTGGATATCACTAATCCTTCACTTCCGACACTTCTAGGCAGCTATAATACTGCAGAGAATTGGGTAACTGATGTTGCTGTAGTAGACAATTATGCATATGTTGCTGACACTTTTAATGGACTTGGCATCCTTCAAGTGACAACAGGACCAGATATCACCCCACCGGTATCTGTAACAAATCTGCAAGAAATAGGAATTGGTTCAAGCTGGATCAACTGGACATGGACAAAGCCCCTTGGCATGGATCTCGAGCATGCAATGGTATACTTTGACGGTGTATTTGTCGCAAATACATCTGAAGAATTCTATAATGCAACCGGATTGGCTGAAGGAACATTACATACCATAAGTACCAAAACCGTAGACACTTCCGGGAACATCAATCCTTCATGGATGAATGATTCAGCAACAACAACTGCACCGCTGACCATTTCCGAACTCTCAGGAAAAGATATGACTTCAAGTTCCATAACATTAACGTGGATAAATTCTCCTGATATATCTATTGTAAAAATGTACAGGAACAATAGTACCATTGGAAATATAAGCGGTTCAACTTCCTATGTGGATAGTAATCTGGCTAGCGATACAACTTATAACTATTCTTTGATCCCATACAACAACAATGGACTTGAGGGTAAAGCAGTTAATGTTAGCCTTAAAACCAAGTCATCCAGCAGTGGCGGCGGGGGCGGAAGCAGCACTAGTAAAAAGAGTAGCAGCAGTGGTGGCGGAGGCGGTGGTGCAGGAAGTGCCGAAGACTTTGCTAATGTAGCAATGAAAGATGTTGATAATCAATATCTAAAAATAAATGCCAATGTCACCTATGAGTTTTCAAGGGAAGGGAATCCCATACAATCAATCAGTTTCTATTCCCTCAAAAACTCTGGAGAGATCACATCAACTATAGAAGTGTTGAACAGCCGATCAAAGCTGGTGAATAGTACTCCTGAAGGAGACATCTACAAATATGTCAATATCTGGGTAGGTAAGGCTGGATTTGCCACGCCAACGAACATAAAAGATTCACGACTAAAGTTTAAGGTAGACAATTCATGGATTGAACTGAATAGCTTCGACCCTTCTGAAGTCAGGCTGCAGAGATACAATGGAGCTTCATGGGAGATGTTGCCGATCACTACGGAAAACATCACTGAAGACTTTGTAGTATTCGAAGCACATACACAGGGATTTTCGCCTTTCGCTATCACTGCAGAAAAAGCACTTGCTTCCTCTGTAAATAACGAGATGGGAAAAACATCCGCCGCTTTAGAAAATAATAGCATGAACAAAACACAGCCAGAAAAGACTCCGGGATTTGGATTCGGCATTGCCGTTCTTATGATGGAAATCTTTGCATTAGGACCTAGATGCCTAAGAAGAAGATAAGATAGAGCCATTAACCCCCTGTACATTATATAGGGGGATTCCCATTAAATTGGACCATTATAATTATCCATGCTGCTCACTACAGCAGCCCTTTTTTGATTCTCCGGATCACTTCAAGCCTTCAAGCCGTTTCTGATAGAATAAATATTGCTGCGCATAGCCACAGTACTTTCCGAAATATAGCCTGCCCCATGTTCCTATTTTAGTTTTGGTTATACCATTCTCGAAGAACTTATGATTCCCATAATAGGTCCTAATTACTTTTTCGACATGGGTATCCACTGGAAAAGCTTCCATTTTCTCGAAGGCGAAGAGGAGGATACAGTCTGCCACTTTTTCACCTATGCCATCCAGTACCATGAGCTTCTTCTTGGCAGCCTCGTAATTAAGTTCAAAGATCTCATCAAGATTTATCTCACCGTCAACTACCTGTGCTGCCGCCTTACGTATACGATTAGTCCTGAAACCCAGCCTGCAGTCACACAGGTCAGAATCACACGCTATTGCTAAAGCACCGGGTTTTGGAAAACTGTAATAGCCCTCAGTAATTTCCTCACCAAAAATGCGAGATATTTTGGAAATACCATTCTTTATGTTTGGAATGCTCCAGGCTGTGGCAAGAATATATGATATTAAGCATTCCCATGGATCCTGTCGGATAAGGCGCATCCCTCTGTAACCGCGAATTGCCTCATCCATATATTTATCCTTATTCACAGCTTTCAGTATACTTCCAAGGTCATCATCAAACCGGAAATAATTGCGGAAAAAATCCTCCGACAGCTTGGAATCAATGTGTACTACACCTGTTTGCAAGTCCTGCCAGGCACGCACCACATCCCCATGCACAACACCGGTCCATACATCACCAATTTTGTCCCATCTGAAAACCTGACCGCAATCTAGCGTATAGTCCAGGTCGAAATCGTCGCAGTGCAGAGTATACATATATATTTACCTCACTTTTGCCGCAATTCCAGCTCCCTTAGGAACATTGAAGCTGTTACAGTATCGCCAAGACCCACTGTAGAAATCGGATTATCACTAAGCAGAGCGGGGATTATACAAACCTGATAACCATCATATATACCAGCAGCACCACGACCAAAACGAACCGCTGATATTGCATCAATGAATTTCTCTGTCTGAGCACGGCCAAAATCGCTCTCTTTAAGAGTTGAAGACATTGAATATAGTTTATTCCGGTCATGAAGCTGGCCAGTTGATGCAAAAACTCCAGCACATGTAACACCAAAACTCATAGCTTCAATCTGTGATTCTCCAGCAAGATCTGTCTGCCGAGATATGCTTAAAACATATTCCCGGGTGTGAACTATCATTTTCCGAAGATCACTAACTAATAAACTACGCTTTGCGGCTTCTATTATGGAAAAAACATCCATCTGCAATATTTTGGCTGCGTTCACTTCATGCATAGAAGTTAACATTGCAAGCTCATCTTCATTCATGCCTATAGAACCTACAATTGGAGATAGGCGGGAAAACACATGCAAAGCCATATTCTTATTAGTAAAGTGACCAAATTCAACGTGTATCGACAGATCATTGTTTATGGAACACCACGTTTCCAATTGTCCCAGAACTTTGTCAAGCTTGTCCATAAAAGTAGAGCCATCAGGGTAATTTTCAAGCATCATGTGAAAGCCTGAGATTAAAAGACCATCCATCTCAGCTGCGTGCTTGCTGGCATATTCCTCAAAAAAGGGGTTGACGAAAAGAGAGATGTTCATAATATCATAGGTAGCTATGAAGCGGTTTTCCCTTGGAATTGTGAAACTGATATCTTTAAACTCCACATGCTCTCCTTTTTTGAAATCGAACACGAAATGTATGGGTTCATCAGATTCACAACTTGTTTCCTTGGAATAGGAGTCAGATCCCGGAATATAAATTGCCTTTTTGGAAAAAAAAGATAGCTGCCTCTCTGTAGGTTTCACAACATTTGGAACTACTAGCTCTGCACCCATCTCAGAGAGCACATTTGCCATTATCCCCATATTTCCCCCCATTCTCAGTTTTGACCTGTGGAGGAAACAATCCTTAAGATGTTTAAAGATTTCAGGTTCATGAATAAGCCACTCCGCACCTGTGCCCTCTTTCATGCAGAGGAAAAGGCCTGCAAGGAAATCGGACATGGAATTTATAACACCGGGAGGATTTGTTACTTTTCCCAAAACCTCTGCTACATTCTCAGAAGTGAGCATAGCAGATACTTCTGGACCTGTAATAGAATACAAAGCATCAATGTTAGCATTATATGCACAGAGTATCTTCATCCAAATCCCCTGTCAGTTGGCTTCCTGCTTTTTCCTGAGCATAGCAAGGATAGCAACAAAAGCACCTGCTGAGATGGTATCACCGATCCCTACGGTAGCCACCGGATCCGGTACTACTTTTGTTGGGATGACAATAAGATCATGGTTAAGTGCACAGATACATCCATCCTCGAATTCGGTACCTGTACATACATCTCTCCTTACTAGATATTTTTCCAGTTTATCAAGGTCATAATGACCTTGACCATATATTGATACGCTAAGACCTGATTCAGCTTCCTTGAGACTGCTAATACCTCCGCGTAGTGCCTGTGCTGCTGCAAGAGTCGATGAGAACAGCAAAGCATCCCTGTGCTCTTCCACTGTAAGAGGGAAATCCCTGGAGGCTACACATATATAGAAGCCCAGTGAGTGAATATGGACCCTTTCAAGCTTAAGCTCACATAGTAACTTAACAGCACCCTCATACAACGCAGAGATGCTGTTTTCGCCTTTACTGATAACAGCGTATGCCAGCTCTTCATGACCCAGCACATTAAGTGCATTAGCTACCTCTACAGTATCCAATCCTAAAGAAGAAACATGCTGGTATACAATATCCTTAAGGATCGTTTTTCTTATGACCTTGTTCTGGATAGAAGTGAACTCCACATGTATACGCATGTTTGGATTACCTTCTTTTAGCCTTTTGATAACCTTCACAGCCTTATCCACGTAATCGCGGTAAGTGGCTCCATCCTCATATTCTTCTTTAATCATCTGATAGCCTGCAAGGATAGCGCCATCAATTATTCCATTCATGTGTGGGATCTGGTCATATAACTGCTCGCTCATATCTATGCGAATCCAGGAAGGTCTCGAAGAAATGATCAGCCGATTGTCTCTTGGAACCTCAAATATCTCTTCAGCACACTCAACCTTCATTCCTTTTGAAAATTCCAATATCCAATTTACCTTGGGACGCTGGTTTATATCATAAGCCTCAATGGGGTGCTTTAACTTGAGGACACCATCCTCGATAACTGGATATTTAAGATTGGGAGCATCTACAAAATATTCAGCTTGTTCCTTGGATAACCATGGAACATATGTTATAATATTATTGATCCCAAGATTGGCCAGCAAATTAGAAATGATACCTGCCTGACCTCCCATGCGGGCTTTATCAAATACCAAGTGATCCATGAGCCACTGATGAATATCAGTAGTATATGTGGGAACTTCGGCAGCTTTGCCATCCCGCATAGCTATAACAAGCCTTGCCACCAGATCCACCGGGTTCTGTATCTCGCGCGGATATTCTGCAACCCTTCGCTGCACTGCCTTTATTCCCACTAGGGAAATGAGTTTGTGAATATCTTTTTCACTGACATGCTTAATGGCATCAACATTGCTGTTATATGCAACAAAAACACCATTTATGTTGCCCAGTATATCACTGATACTGGAAAATGCCATAGAATAACATTGCTCCCATTCTTCAATATCCATTCCTTAGCCCCCTTATTTAAAAAAGGATGCTGAAGTTATGTTGTATACTCAGCATTTATGCGCACGTAGTCATAGGTAAGATCACAACCCCAGGCAGTGGCACTGCATTGTCCCAACCCAAGATCAACGATAATATCTACTTTTGATTCTCCCATTATTTTCCCAAGCAATGAGAGAGCAGCATCATTCGCTCCCAGGATCTTACCTTTGCAGACAAGTTGTATCGTATTTTTACCATCTGAGAAGGCAAGTGATAACTTATGCTGATCTACCTCAGCACCGGAATATCCAACTGCTGCTGTAACACGCCCCCAGTTAGGATCTTTACCAAAGACTGCAGACTTCACAAGCGGCGAGCGTACAATAGCTTTTGCGGCTAAACGAGCATCCTCATCTGATAAAGCCCCGGTTACCTTTGCTTCTATGAGCCTTGTAGCACCCTCACCATCGGCAGCGATCATTTTTCCAAGTTCTATAAGCACATGATCAAGTCCCTGCTGGAACTCTGCTGTAGCAGGCTGAACACCAGAGTTACCTGTTGCTGTTAAAATCACCATGTCATTGGTGCTGGTGTCGCCATCTACTACTACCATATTAAAACTCTTGTCTACTGCCCTGGTGAGACATTCATGTAATAAATCGGAAGGCACTTGTGCATCCGTATATGCAAAACAAAGCATCGTGCCCATATTAGGTTCTATCATGCCAGCGCCTTTGGCGATCGCTCCAATACGAACACCACTGTCAAGCTCAATGGCTATCTCTTTCATCGTGGTATCAGTGGTCATTATAGACCTTGCTGCTGCATGGCTGCCTTCGTGATCTGCTTTTAGCGAAGCTATGACACCCTGAAGATTTGAAGAAATCCATTTTGTATCTAGCTTCCTACCAATTACACCGGTAGAGGCTACTGCCACATGCTCAGAGTGTATAGACAATGCATCCGACAACATGTGTGCCATTTCCCTTGCGTCTTCAAGACCCTGTTCACCAGTAAAAGCATTTGCATTGCCACTATTGACTATTAAAGCATTGAGCTTGCCGTGTTTTTGAAGATGTTCCCGTGTAACGACCAGAGGAGCAGCTATAACCTTGTTCCTGGTAAACATGCCTGCAGCATTACCTTCTGCAACGATCACTCCAAGACCCATCTTACCAGACTTGATACCCCAGGCTTTAACACCTTTTACAGCACAGATACCGCCGTCAATTGCTTTCATTGTCCAGAATTCCCTCCAAGTCCGTGTATGATATCACCACGAGTAATAATTCCAACCAGAATACCATCCTCCACAACCGGGAGACGGTTTACCTTGTGCTTTGTGATTAGTTTGACAGCATCCTGAATATTCTTCTCAGGAGAGATCACATGCACGTCCTTTTGCATGATCTCACTGACAGGCTTCGAGCCAATATCCTCCAGCATATGCTTTGTCTCTTCCCAGTTTAGAAGTTCACGTATAGGTATCTCAAATACCTCAAATGGACTGGGCAACCATAAGCCACTGGGTTCCGGAACTTCCAGCAATTTTAACAGATCGCCTTCTGAAACTATGCCTACAACCCTGCCTTCTTCTACCACTGGAAGACCACTAATATTATTCTTCTTAAGCAGCTGGGAAGCCTCACTTATGGTAGTGTTTGGATTGCATACGACCACATCGATATTCATTATGTCTTTAACTTGCATGGATTACACCATCTTAATAACATCAAACTTTAAGGGGCTACACCTGACATCCATAAACCGGTGGTCTCACCCAGGCCACACATAAGATTCATATTCTGTATAGCCTGCCCTGACGCTCCTTTTACCAAATTATCAATGGCTGAGATGACAACCACACGATTATTGCGTGAATCCACCTCAAAACCTATATCACAGAAATTAGAAGCCCTTACTGCACTAAGAGATGGAACTCCATCCACTATCCTGACAAATGGTTTGTCCTGATACATTTCTGCGTACAGGTCCATAACATCATATTTTGTAAGATTGCCTTTAGTAAAGATGTGAGCTGTGGTAAGTATACCCCTAACTGAAGGAATAATATGAGGTGTGAAACTTATCTTAGTAAGGGAATTATCCAGACGCTGCAACTCCTGAGTGAACTCGGCTAAGTGCCTGTGGTTTGTCAGTTTGTAAGGTTGAATATTCTCGGCCATGTTGGGATAGTGTGAGGCCAGACTTGGTTCAATACCAGCACCTGAAACACCGGTCTTTGAGTCAAATACGACATTTTCTATCATGGAAACCTGTGCAAGGGGAGCAGCTGCAAGACTAGCACCTGTGGGGAAACAACCAGGGTTAGATATGAATTTCTCATGTTTCACTTCCGGATGAAGCTCCGGAATTCCATATACTACATTTCGTGGATCCAGGTGCTTGATACCATAGACTTTCTCAAACACATCTGTCTTGAGACGGTAATCAGCACTCAAGTCAATTACCTTCACTTTATCATCCAATAGCTGGGGCACAATTCCCATGGCCGTGCCGTGAGGTACAGCCACAAAGACAACATCACACCTGTCCTTTATTTCCTGAGGGTCAGGATTTTCGAACTGCAGATCCACCATATCCTTAAGATGCCTGTGGGTTGCAGATACTTTCTGACCTACCAGCTTGCGGGACGTAGCTAATTCGATCTTAGCCTGTGGATGGTTCAGCAGCAAGCGCATGAGCTCGCCACCTGTGTAACCGGATGCACCAATGATTCCTATATCAAGCATAATATTCACTTTTGTATATATGATCTAAAGATTAACTTGAGTATTATTTAATGCTTGAACTAATAAAAGGGTTTGTTAGGTATAGGCTTAACCAGTGGATACAAAATCAGGATAATAACAAGAAAAGTAAACCTGAAACTATTGCTCCGGCAAAAGTAGCATAGAAGTTCACACCGCTGTTAGATAGTAATCCTCTGTTTTGAAGTGTGGCACCCATTAAGCTGTCAATGTTGGTACCAATAAATCCTCCTAGAGTTGTTATTAAAAGGCAAAGATAAATATTTTCGACTCTCCCGAACAGAATCGCCAAAACAGCTATCACAAGGGAACCAAATATGCATGCGAGTTCACCAAGGATTGTAACCGCACCATCACGGCCTGGCTTTGCTGGTTTAAAATTTGTGATCATTCTCGGTTTTTCCTTGGAGGTGGTACCTATCTCACTGGCGAGCGTGTCGCCTGTAGCTGTAGCAACTGTCCCCAGGTATGAATACATGATGAGTTCACTATACTGTGGATAAATACCATGAGCAACGGCAAGTATAAGGGCTGCCATACTGTTGCTGAAAACGTTTTCATAGCTTCTTATACCGCCTTTTGCCTCAGCGATTCCAATGGAGGCCTTGTAAGCATACTTGTACTTGGTAAATCCTCCACCAAGTATAAAGAAAGTGAGCAAAAGAAGAAACCAGAAAATATCTGCAAAGACTATGATCAGCACTCCCAGAATACTGGCAGCCAAGAGAGCAGATATGTCTGCTATACGTGCTCTGTAAGCAAGATAACCAAGGAACAAAGAAAAAAGAAGAGCAAAGAACATGTGTGCGGGAGGTACAGTGTACCCGAAAGACGCAAAAAGCCACATGACCATGCAGGATCCAAAGAGAATGGATATATTGTTATCAACTCTGGATGGAATAGATTCAAAGAGGGCTCCTGTGACCGAACCAATTACAGCTATGAAAAAAATCATATCAGAGGAAACACCTATTTTCATCCAGTGAATTATCCAGGCCCCGATTAAAAAAGATGAAATGATGCCAACCAGCAGCATAATAATGCTTGATGGAAGATGAAATACATCGCTGTCTTCCCCTTTGTACCTTCTTTCAGGATAATCCAATCTTGCCAGGCATTTCAATTGTGTTTGTTTCCAATATTTAAATGCGTTTGCGGAAGCGTTTCCAAACGTACTTATGGCTACAGCGCCACCGATCACATAAATGGGAAAGATTACTCCTTCTAGTTTGAAACCGTAGTTAAACACTAAAAGCAAAAGGATGGAAAGAACAAGATTGTTTGCACTTCTAAGTCCCTTATCAATCGGTTTTTTCTGCTTATTATCGGTGTTGTCTTTATTGGAAAGGGCCTGATATAGCTTTGATCTTCTCGGCAATCTCCTTAAAGTCACAAGCATTAGGAACATGATAAGTACCAATATTCCCAGTGGAAGAAATGGATAAAGAAGGCAGGTAAAGCCAAGTGAAGCATGAAGCAGACACCTGAGGTACATGGGATCCATTTCTTTGATAATGCTCTGTATCTTATTCATGTTCACCCTTTCCGAAACTGTTGCACATTATGTCTAAGAACATATATATTTGTGATGTATCACAGCCAAAGATAGATTTTAAAACTCCGTAAAGGAATGCATTGGCGCTGGAATTATGAATAGAATGAATATGTTAAAATAATAGGAGATTTTAAGTGAACTGAATTGAACTAACATGATTAATTGCATCCGATTATGCAGTGAAGCGTCTATCTCCATAAAGATCAAGTGAATATACCAGGCTTGAGATAACACTGCTATTTTAAGGGGAAATAGAAAAGGAAGGCTGAATATGCAGGAAAAAATAAGAGAAATCGCAATTCGTGTTAAAGAGCTGCGTGAGATATCCGACATCTCTGCAGAAGAAATGGCTCACCTGTTGAACATAGATACTGAGACTTATGAAAGCTATGAAACAGGTGAGAAAGATATTCCGGCCAGTATCCTTTATGGAATATCCAACGAACTTAAAGTTGATATGTCTGTGCTGCTGAAAGGTGAAAATCCAAAAATGCATGTCTTTACCGTAACCCGAAAGGATAAAGGTGTAGGCGTGGAAAGAAGAAAGGAGTATAAGTATCAAAGCCTTGCCACTAATTTCGTGCACAAGAAAGCTGAGCCTTTTGTTGTCAAAGTGGAGCCTAAACCTGAAGGAACTGAAATATCTACGAATTCCCATCCCGGACAGGAATTTGATTTTGTGCTTGAAGGCACATTGAAAGTTGTTATTCATAACAACGAGATCTTACTTGAAGAAGGCGATTCTATATTCTTCGATTCCAATTATCCGCATGGTATGGCTGCTGTTGGTGGAAAAAGCGCAAAGTTCCTTGCAATTATAATGTAAGTAAGAGGAGAAAACATGACTTCTTTGCTAGATCGTTTCGTTCCCGTTGTGGACTTTAAGTCTTATGAGGATTTCAAGGAAAACTTTACTATTAACACGCCTGATAATTTCAATTTCGCTTATGATGTTGTAGATATATATGCAGCCCAGCAGCCAGAAAAACAAGCTTTGGTCTGGTGCGATGACAATGGCAATGAGGCAGTCTTCAATTTCAAGGACCTGCAGTACTACAGCAACAAAACGGCAAACCTATTCGCTAAGTGTGGTATAAAGAAAGGCGATAATGTAATGCTCATACTGAAAAGCAGGTACGAGTTCTGGTTCTGTCTGTTAGCTCTGCATAGAATAGGAGCCGTTGCCGTGCCTGCCACTCACATGCTCACTAAAAAGGATATTGTATACCGTGTGAAATGTGCAGATATAAAGGCAGTAGTATGTGCTTTGGATGAATATGTACTTGGTGAAGTTGATACTGCATATAAGGAATGTAATTCCGTCCTGAAAACGAGAATAATATTGGGTGCAGATCGTGAAGGCTGGATCAACTTTGATGCTGAACTCCAGGTAGCCTCCGAGAAATTCCAGCGGCCAACAGGGGAGGAAGCGACAACTAACACCGATATTTCGATAGTTTATTTCTCATCAGGTACCACTGGCTTCCCCAAGATGGTACAACATGATTTTGCATATCCTCTGGCACACATTATAACTGCTAAGTACTGGCAGAACGTAACAGATGGAGGACTGCACTATACAGTTGCAGACTCCGGTTGGGCTAAATGCATATGGGGAAAGATATACGGACAATGGATAGCAGGTAGTTCTGTCTTTGTATATGATTATGAACGGTTCTCTGCTGACAAAATGTTGGAGAAAAGCGCGAAATACAATGTAACAACTTTCTGTGCTCCTCCCACCATATATCGTTTCCTCATTAGAGAAGATCTGAGTAAATATGATTTCAGCAACCTAAAATATTGTGTTGTTGCCGGTGAGCCCTTAAATCCTGAAGTTTATGAGCAATTCTTTGAACTTACCGGTTTGAAACTCATGGAGGGTTTTGGGCAGACAGAAACCATAGTGAGCGTAGCGACATATCCATGGATGGAACCTAAACCCGGTTCAATGGGCAAGCCTTCTCCTATGTATGACATCGAGCTATTGAATGCTGAAGGCAATGCCTGTGAAGCGGGGGAAGAAGGAGAAATTTGTATTGATACTAGCTTTAGCAATCCCCCTGGAATCTTTGCAGGTTATCGCTCAGAGCCTGAAAGAACAGCAGATGTGTGGCACGATGGCCACTATCACACTGGAGACATGGCCTGGAAGGATGAGGATGGATATTTCTGGTTTGTAGGTAGAGCAGACGATATTATCAAGACATCTGGATACAGGGTTGGTCCTTTCGAAGTGGAAAGTGCACTGATAGAACATCCCGCAGTGCTCGAGTGTGCCATTACCGGAGCTCCTGACCCCATACGTGGCCAGGTGATCAAGGCTACTATAGTGCTTACAAAGAACTACACGGCCAGTGAAGAGCTAAAAAAGGAATTGCAGGAACATGTGAAGAAGGTCACTGCTCCATACAAATATCCACGCATAGTAGAGTTCGTGTCTGAATTGCCAAAGACCATCAGCGGTAAGATCAGGCGCGTTGAGATACGTGACAAGGACAAAGAAGAATGAATGTTTCTTCTGTGGTGAACTATTTATAATATATGTATAGTAGCAAATGCCAAAAATGTAGAAAGCGACAAACATAAATGGCCGCATCAGTATGGCCATTATTTTTTGGATGAGCTGGTTTTTGGGATTTGTTGATCAATGCATCTGAGTATTAGAGGCTTGAAATAATGTCGGATTTAGTGGAAAAAAAAGACCCTTACCCGGTAATAAATATGTTGGAGTGCAAAGCATGTGGACGCTGCATAATGGCCTGTCCAAAAGATGTGCTTCAGATGAGCGAATGTCTCAATGAAAGAGGATACCACTACGTGGAATATGTGGGTTCGGGATGTATAGGATGTGCTAACTGCTACTACACATGTCCAGAGCCTCTGGCAATAGAGATACATATTCCTCTCAAGGAATGACTTAGAGGAGAGTTCATCATGGTAACACAATTAATAAAAGGTAACACTGCGGTTGTTATCGGGGCATTGTATGCAGGCTGTGACTGCTACTTTGGCTACCCTATTACTCCTGCCAGTGAGATATTGCATGAAGCATCCTCCTATTTCCCAATGCTGGGCAGGAAGTTCGTGCAGGCAGAATCAGAAGAAGCAGCCATAAATATGGTATATGGCGGAGCATCTACCGGTCACAGAGTAATGACAGCCTCATCCGGGCCTGGAATCAGCCTGAAGCAAGAGGGAATCTCATACCTTGCAGGCGCAGAACTGCCCTGTGTGGTAGTAGATGTAATGAGAGCAGGACCTGGCCTTGGTAACATCGGTCCGGAGCAGGCTGATTATAATCAGATCGTTAAGGGTGGAGGACATGGTAACTACAAAAACATAGTTCTTGCTCCGAATTCCGTGCAGGAAATGTGTGATCTTACTATCAAGGCTTTTGACCTTTCATTCAAATACCGTAACCCTGCAGTTGTCCTGGCAGACGGTGTGCTGGGTCAGATGGTGGAACCTCTAAAGTTCCCCACGAGCGCTATACAGCCACAGATAGACACTTCATGGGCTGTGGGCGCCACCGCACAGACTAGACAGAACCTGGTAACTTCTATCTTCCTAGATTTCGAGCAGCTTGAAGGATTCAACAACAAGCTACAGGAAAAGTATGAGCTAATAAAACAGCAGGAAGTGGACTATGAAGAATACATGATGGAAGATGCCGACATCATCCTGGTTTCATACGGTATAAGCAGCCGCATTTGCCGATCTGCTGTGGAACAGGCAAGGAAGAAAGGCATAAAGGTTGGTCTTTTCAGGCCCATCACCCTTTTCCCCTTCCCTGAAAAAGAACTTTTCACACTTGCACAGACAAGAGATTGCACATTCATCTGCGTGGAAATGAGCAATGGACAGATGAGAGATGATGTGCTGCTTGCAACAAGATTCATACAGCCTGTTGAACTTGTGAACAGGCTTGGAGGAAACCTCGTCACATTTGATCAGGTAATGCAAAAGATAGAAGAGGTTTCAATAGGAGGCTCAATATGAAAGAGAAGGTTATAGGCAGGCCAGCAGGCCTTTATGCCGAATTCCCAAGGAAAGGTGGAGCTGCTCCTACTGCCACTCATTACTGCCCCGGATGCGGCCATGGTATCCTGCACAAACTCATAGGTGAGGCAATGGGTGACCTGGGTATCCAGGACCGTACAGTGATGATAAGTCCTGTGGGCTGTGCAGTGTTTGCTTATTATTATTTTGATTGCGGTAACTTACAGGTTGCTCACGGTCGTGCTCCTGCAGTGGGTACTGGCGTATCCAGAGCTCTTGATCATGCGGTTGTTATTTCCTATCAGGGAGATGGTGACCTTGCATCTATTGGTCTTAATGAGACCATCCAGGCAGCTAACCGCGGAGAGAAGATAGCTGTTTTCTTCGTGAACAACACTGTGTACGGCATGACTGGGGGCCAGATGGCACCAACCACCCTCATTGGTGAGAAAACGGTTACATGTCCCACCGGACGTGATCCCAGATATGCAGGCTATCCTCTGCACATGTGCGAGTTGCTGAGCAGCCTTCAGGCACCTGTGTTCATAGAGAGAGTATCTGTATCGGACATTACTCATATCCGCAAGGCTCGTAAAGCTGTCAGAAAAGCTCTGGAAATACAGCGCGATGGCAAAGGCTATGCTTTTGTGGAAGTACTCTCCACCTGTCCCACAAACCTTAAACAGGATGCCGAATCGAGTACGCGGTTTGTAAATGAGCAGATGGAAAAGGAATTCCCCCTGGGTAATTTCAGGGACCGGGCCGAAGAAGCCGAACCACTATGCCGTAATGCAAGTGATTTCACTAAAGAAGCCATAGACAAAGCATTCAACCTTGAGACTGAAGCATCTCCTGATGCAGTGGAAGATCCTGCTTTCGGCCAGGTACTGGTAAAGGCTGCAGGTTTTGGGGGACAGGGCGTACTGAGCCTTGGCCTGATACTTGCAAAAGCAGCCTGCAGGGCCCAGCGGCATGTTTCCTGGTATCCATCCTACGGCCCGGAGCAGAGAGGAGGAACAGCCAATTGTTCTGTGGTGATATCCGGCTCTGCCATAGGCTCACCCATAGTATACGAGTCAAACATACTGATCGCCATGAACCGTCCCTCTCTTGAAAAATTTGCCATGGACGTAAAACCTGGTGGAGTCATACTCTATGATTCCACAATTGGAGAATGTGCAATTCCTGATAATATCCGAGGAATTGCAGTACCTGCCATGGAAATAGCACGTAACGCAGGAGCTGAAAAAGCCGCCAATACAGTTATGCTGGGTGTATTGAAGGAACTGGGCGTTACAAAACTTCCGGCTGAAGCTTTTGCAGAAGCTCTGGCAGATAATTTTGCAGGAAAACAAAAACTGATAGATATCAACAAGAAGGTACTGGAAGC
>DAKU01000059.1:26131-52582 GCA_002508425.1 Methanosarcinaceae archaeon UBA470 | reverse complement strand
ATAATCAAATCCAATGCCGTATGTGTCAATATCGTCAGTGGAGTCAGAGAGCAATATGTTGCGTACTTCTGTGGATGCCATTGACAGATTGCTACTCCATATCTGTGCCGCCACTGCTGCGACATGTGGAGCAGCAGCGCTGGTTCCAGGGAAATACCAACTGTTATTATATAATTCTCCAAATCCTCCAGCTCCGCTAATGTTGACTTCATCCACTCCACAGATATCCGGTTTTTGTCTATGGGATGCTACAGGATAGGCAATTGTTACAGGGCCCTCTGAAGAAAAATATTCAACATCGTCATGATTTTCATCAAAAGAAGAAATCGCACCAACAGCAATAACAGACGGAACGGCAGGATGTCCAAATATGGAGTCCTTTGTCACAAAATTTGTTTTATCTATTATAGCATCGGTTGAATTGAAAAAGAACAGCTCCAAAGTCCTTGTTGCTGCCAGGCCATCGTAGTTCTCTATTAGGATGTAGTATTCTTGTTCTGGACCTGGGTTGGTGAAATTCATATACTCAAAGGGATTATGACCAGAAGTACCATTTTGTGGGTCTGTTGAATCCATAACAACAATGTCATTTTCATTTGTCAGATAAAGGTCATAGTCATTTAAAGAAGATGTAAACGGATCATCCCATTGAAGGAAGACTTCAATATTACTTCCGGGTTTCATGAACACTGTGAAATACTCATCATGCAAATTGTTCCCATTATTGACATATGTTCCCTGATAATGTCTCCCCGCATGATTACCGGCTGAAGATACAAATAGTATATTATTGCTATTAGCTAAATTTGCAACGTGGGCTGCTACATTTTCGTTTTCTCCATCTTCAAAGTATGGTTCAGTAAACCACGATATATCATCTACTATGATATTGCAGCCTGCTGCTGCCAGGGCATCAATGGCTTTGTTGAATGCTATTGTGTTTTTGCCACAGTCATGGAAATAAAGTTTTGCACTGGGTACCATATCATGTACTATCTCCAGCATAGCAGTACCCTCGTCGCCTCCATAACTATTACTGAGTATATTAACATCGGCAGGCAGATCACCAGAAGCTTGGGAATCAGCAAGATGATCCACTCCATCTGAAATCACTCCTATCTTGATTCCAGTCCCTTCTTGACCATAATCGGATCTTACACTGGAAGTTCCATGGATCGAATCTCCCTGAGTGTTTACAGACCCGGCATTTATAGCGGGAGGCAGTACAGTCCGAATATTTCTTACCTCTTCCATAGATGCGAGTTCTTCGAGCCGGTTAACACTTATCCATGCCACTACAAGTGAATTTTCGTAATCATAGTCTGTAATTTCGTGTACTAAAGGTTTAATAGCTTCAATACTGCTGTCCTTTTTTAGATATACATATACATACACAAGATCTTCATCCAATCCAGTTGCTGCATTTGCCGGAATAAAATATGATGATTGAAGACTATTTGAATTGGTGACAGGCGATTCCGATGCTGTTGTTTTAATAAGATTAAGCAGATATGAACTGATTTTCAGCTGTGACTCTGTTATGTTGTACTTATCAGCCTTATCCCCAAGCTGGAGAACAGGCTCATCAGAGGATGATCCCGGTGACCCACAAGCAATGACAACCGATACATAGAATATTGTTAATACAATACAAATTATCCTAATATCATTTACTCTACCCAACACTACTCCCCCACTTTAGCTCTATTTTTAGCCAATCGAAAACTTAGTTCTTTAATTTCCTAGTTATTTAGTTCTCCATTTAAATACTGTTGTAGCAAAAAGGACCATTCCTATCAGTTTTATCCAGTTTCCATCTGCAAGATAATTACCTTTTTCAGCATCATTAGTTCCACTTGCGTTCTCTTCAGATGTAGCAGAACCATTGTTCACAACAGGAGCGGTTACGGTTCTTATATTCTTTACTTCCTCTAAAGAGGCAAGCTCTTCCAGCTTGTTTACACTAACCCATGCAACAGCTACTGAATTATCCTCATCCCTATCGGTAATTTCCTTTACTATAGGTTCGATAACATTGGTGTTATTACCTTTGTAAAGATAAACATACACGTACACTAGTTCATCACTATCTGAATTTACAACAGCTTCAGCCGTTGATCCCGATTTTGTTGCTTTCACAAGGTCAAGCAGATCTGTACTCAATTTGCTTTCAGCCTCTGTCATATTGTATTTGTCCACCTGATCTGGTATCTGAGAAGTTACTTCATTTTCAAGTGTTCTATTTGCATCTTCTGCTGCAGCTGACGCACCAGAAATAACAAAAGCTGATATGGCAAACATCATAAACACAACACATATCCTGTGGATTAGATTTTTTTTTCTCGTCATAATAATTCCTCCATTTGTGTACAGCATATTTTCAATCTTTTTTCTTTCTAATCTCTATAAGCTACAAGTATAGTACTCGGCTATATCCTTTTTGATAATGCTTTATTAATTGCAGTAACAGCCAAGCCTTCATATTAAAATAACTAAAAATACACAAAAATAGCTGAAAATAATATTGAAATTGAGAGATGATAATAACTTTATCTCTCTCAATATTCTAAGCCCCTGTATAGTCAGTACAGGGGCTAAAAAAGATCAGTTTTGCTTTCTCTTCAGATAGCCAACAGCAACTACTCCAATCATAAGGATAGTCATGGTGGATCCAAATCCTGGTGTCTTTTCCGGTTGTGTTTCTGTACTCACATCTGTCTGAACAGGAGTTGTATCCGCTTCATCGGTTATAGAAGGTGCAATTTCTCTTTCCGCAGTTATGGAGAACTGTGAAAATCCAGGGGTCTGAGCTTCGAACACCGCATAGCTTGTTGTGTTGCTTTCTAAAGTAGTCGGCAATATTTGCCATCCATTGCCATCATACCTCTGCAACTTCACATTTTCTGCGCTTACTCCCATTTCCTCGATCCAGGAATTTTCAACTTTGAACTTTATCGTGGCACCTTTTATGTTATCTGCAGTGGCAAAACCGGCCTTACCAACCCAGATATTGACATACTTGTATAGGAGTCCTTCAGGTGTGGTATTTACAGTCTTTGACCTGTTGTTCAACGTCTCGATGGTGGTTGTTACGTCTCCTGAGTTCTTGAGAGAATAGAAGCTAATCGATTGTATGGGGTTACCTTCTTTTGAGAACTCATATGTAACATTGGCATTTATGCTCAAGTATTCGCTATCCGCATCTTTTACTGCTATGTTTAAGAAGTCTTCTGTACTGGCTCCACCACCACTTCCACTACTACTGCTACTACTACTACTTGCAGAACTTCCTCCACTGCTGCTACTACCACTATTACTGCTTCTTGATGATCCAGTATTCAGAACTACGCTCACTGTTTTTCCTGCTATTCCATCTTCGCTATATGGAACCAAGGTATAATTGTAAGCTGTAGAACTTACGAGGTTAGCATCGGTATATGATGTGGCTCCGCTGACATTTCCAACAATGATGCCATTCCTGTATATTGCAACAGTAGATACATCAAGAGAATTTGTCCAGGTCAATGTAATAGAATTGGAACTAATATTCTTGCCCAAAAGTCCAGAGATTATTGGCAATGCTGTAGATGTCGTGCCTGTTGGTGCTGTGGTCTTTGCTGAATCATTGACCCATTCATAATTAACATTTCCCGACATATCCACGGTTCTGATACTTATAATGTGTGTGGTTCCTTCAGCAAGTCCTGTTAAATTATAGTTGCCATTGCTTGAATTTCCAACAAATTCATTGTCAGCATAAACTATTACATGGCTGAAGTCTGCGCTGTTTGGTTTTGTCCATGTCCAGTTAATCCAGTTTGATCCTACACTTTCTTCCTTCAGATCGGTAATAGTTTCTGGTGCCGTTGTGTCTATTGGAAGCAAGGTCTGTGCTGAATCGTTCACCCAGGTATTATTGATACCCCCTGAAGTAAACACAGTTTTAGTACTTATGATATGTGTGGTTCCTTCAGATAATCCTGTTAAGGTGTAGTAATCCTCAGAGGTATTTCCAACAAATTTTCCATCGATATGCACCATTACATGGCTGAAGTCTGTGCCAGTTGGATTTGTCCATGCCCAGTTGATCCATTCTGTGCTAACCTCAGTTTCTTTGAGGTTTGTTATCGAGGCTGATGCTGCTGCTTTATGTGATTCTTCCATATGAAGTATTGTAAGTCCCTTTTCTCCATTGGCTACATATATATAGTCACCTGCTAACGCAACAGAGTTACCAACAATGCTGTATGTTCCTGCAAGGGTCGGAGAGGCTGGGTTGTTTATGTCCAGAATAACCAGGCCAGTATCAGTTGTTACATAGGCATAATCTCCTGAGATCACAACATCAGAAGCACTAATACCATCATAAATACCAGCTAACTTTGGAGATGAAGGATCGCTCACATCTAGAATTACAAGACCATCATCGCCGTTGGCTACATAGGCATAACTGCCTGATATGTCAATATTACCATCAACATCATAGCTGCCTTCTATTTTAGGTGATGAGGGGTTAGTGGCATTTAGAACTACAAACCCGTCTCCTTCAGCGTAGATATAAGCATAATTTCCTGATGCAGCAATGTCTAATGCTGAAATGGAAATAGAACCCACAACGCTGGGGGATGAAGGATTGCTCATATTTACATTCACTATCTCAAGAACATCATAGTTGGCTATGTAAGCATAATTGTCTGCAACAGCGGTACTGTAGCTGTCTGGATCAAAACTCCACAATCCAGTCATAGCAGGAGATGATGGATTACTAATATCTACAATATGCAGAGCATTTATATTACAGAACCAATGAGTATCAAGGTAGGCATAATTGCCTGCGACTTCTACCTTGTATGCATCATCCGAACTGTCGTAGCTTCCTGTAAAAATTGGTGAGCTCTGATCACTGATATCTGCAATTACAAGACCATTACCACTTTCAGCTAGATAGGCATAGTTACCTGATACAGCAACATCATATACGCTCCCAGCACTATCATATTTATTTGCAAGTATTGGAGAGCTTGGGTTACTGACATCAACTTTCATGAAGCCGCCATAATCATCTGCTATGTAGGCATAATTGCCTGATACTGCAATGCTATTCATTGACTCTTTATCATCACCGAAATAAGTGCTCATATAAATTGGTGCTGTATCATTGCTTATGTCTACAATCTCAAGCATATCGTGATATTCATCTGCTAAATATACTGTAGTGAGCAGAT
This sequence comes from Methanosarcinaceae archaeon UBA470, assembly GCA_002508425.1. Taxonomy (GTDB): domain Archaea; phylum Halobacteriota; class Methanosarcinia; order Methanosarcinales; family Methanosarcinaceae; genus Methanomethylovorans. Next base: position 47,357 of record DAKU01000059.1, on the reverse strand, counting down.
ATGCATAGTTGCCTGATATTGCAACATTTTCTATTGTTCCATAATCCGAAAAATATTCACTTACAAAAGTTGGTGAAGAAGGATCAGCTATATTATCTATATTAAGGGAACCATCTACAGTATATGAATAATTGCCTGATGTCACAACATCAGAAATACTTCCACTAATAGTACCCTCTACTTTTGGGAATGAAGGATCTGTAATATTTAAAACAATCAGACCTTCGGATACGTCGGCCATGTATGCATAGTTGCCTTCTACATCAACAATACTCCTATAACCATAGGTATCATAGCTGCCTATAATGGTTGGAGATGCAGAATCGGTTACATCAATGATTTCCAGGGTGTTGTGGTAGTCATCATCTGAATATACTCTAGTAACTACATAGGCATAATTATCTGATACTACTACTTCCTGCGGAGAACCATTAATATCAAAGTTGTTCAGAATATTTAGTGATGAGGGGTTGCTGACATCTATGATCACAAGACCATTGTCATTTGCAACATATGCATAATTACTCGCTACAGCAACACTTCTTACAACCGATGAGGTAGTTATTCTTCCCTTTTCTATTGATTTATCAGCATCAGTTATGTCCATTATGACAAGGTCCTGTCCCTGTCCGAGATATGCATAATTTCCTACTACTTCAATGTCGTATGCATTTCCTCCAAAGTGGCTAACATATTCTACATTCAAAGGATCAGCAGACCCAATCCCCATTGTTATAATCGTAAACAATACGAGTCCAAAACAAAATAATTTGTTAGATTTGATTTGCATTTATATCACCCACTCTTTATTTTAGAGCGGATTATTAGATACTTTTTATGATGATACCTTATCAGTGAGTAATAGATAAAACCACTATTTAAACTTAGTTAATAAACATGGGCAGAAGTTATATAAATTTTCGTAGTATACGTTTTTAGCTCAAATTAAGTATCATCTGAAGGCATTTTTCAATATTTCTATGATTCTAACAGCCCCATTTTCCCTTCTTCATAAGGATTATGGATATAGTTGTAGAGTAATCGCATTCTATGTCTTATCTAGAATACTCATACTTTAACTCCGCAACCATAAGGGCGACTGCATCTTATTAGTTGCGCAATTATCGTGGCCATTAAAACGCGGCAATGGGGTTAGGTAATATATAAACATACGTAATAATATTTAGAATAATATATTTATTTAGTCTATGTGATTGTATTCAAATTCATTCAATGTGGTATGAAGTTGACATTAAACCATAATCAATACACAAAAACCATTATAGGTTGGTAATTCAATCCTAAAGGAAAAAATAGTAAGAACAGTTTTCGAGGATAAAAAGCAGGTTCGTTACAAAAGTCAAGTTTGTAACTGGCCTATACATCTTTTTTATTCCACATTTACTGCAACTAAGGACAGTCCCATATCCTTTTCAGCTTGTAGAAGGAGTTTTAGCTCTTCTTCCGTGAGGTTCGCATAATCTATATCAATACTTGAAAAAGCCAGAAGTGTCACACCCATTCTCTCTTCCAGTTCTCTTATTGCCTTCATTTGTTTATCCTTTAGTGAAGAAAATGCCCATAACATAATTCTTACCTCCTATTATACTGGCATTCTGCTTTCAATATTAAAGTGATGGTAGTTCTTGAAAGTCTTGGTTTAGCACACGATGTTTCCATAAGATAAAATTTCATGTACTGGGCCAATTCCTCAAAAACAATTTGAAATCTCTGTCCGCAATGGCATGTATCTCTTTATTCACAAGGATTTCAAATCCATTCTTTACTGCATAACTAACCTGTTTGCCCATGGAGCACGAAGTTAGTCTATCTTTCAAAAGCGAATGTACGTCAGGATATTTTCGGGGTACTTCTACCACGTAGGCACCATTTTCAATATAGAAAGCAAAAACATCTTCAGCATTCTCATATTTCTCTTTGAAGCTCTCTGCATGTTTATGGACCCACACAGGTGGACCCCTGTGCTTGCGCAAGGCAGGAAGATTGGCAAACATAAGCTCCAGTAATATTACTGTTCTTTGTCCTGACCATGATCCTTTATTAAGGACCTTGTATTCATGTTCTTCCAGTAATGAAACAACTGCAAGTTCCATCTTATACAATTGTGGGTATAGTACATCTTCCACTACATCAGGCGTTTCAAATGCGATAGCAATGAAATCTGTTCCACGTGATTTAAGTCTTTGAAGCAATTCGATGTCATTCATTGGTGCCAGAGATTTAGGGAAAAAGAAATCCAATGTAGGGGAAAGTACAAATTTTCTGCATGAATCAATGAACCTACAGAATTTGTCCAGTGAAAGGGCAGCAGCAACATTACGTTTCGGGTCAGTAGGATCTACTACAACAAGTGGCTCAGCATGTTGTATATTGCCATGTGAGTTCAGATCTATATATGTTCCAGGCTGCCATTCACAAGCTGACGCGATAACATTGTCAAACGAACCATATTTAATCACGAGCAGTTCTGTAAGATATCCAGAGAAGCCCTGTGTTCGCAGTTCTGAACCATAGACGCCTACTCCTTTCATGAACTGTTTTAGTAGCAACACTTCCTGTTCAATTCCATGTATATTGTTTTTAACAAATTCATTATGGAAAGGTGTTCTATCAACTGCAGACCGGATGCAGGCAGCTGATTCAACCCTGAAACAGGGGACTATGTCCACATCGAATCCTCTATATCTCATATTTATATAGGGGTGTTCAGCATATCGTTCTTCAAAGCTTTCCGATTCTTCAGCTATCTTTCTAGCAATGGACAGCCCATTTTTTTCAAGATCATCCCGGCTGGCATCCCCTGGAAACATAATGAATATATCCAGGTCATGTGTGCCGGATATCCATGTATTTCTGGCAGCAGAACCCACAAGGTTTCCGGACACCTCTTTCAAATCCATTGAGCAGGCTATACGCTCTATCTTTTTTACAAGCAGTTCTGCTATCTCTTTCAGGTAAGCTCTTTCTTCGGGTTTTGGGCTTATCCTTTCAAGAACGGCTTCTTTCAATCCTTTAAGTACATCGTTTTCCATAAAAGCCACTTTGTATCCATGGGGCTGCTTATATTTTCTTTATGTAATCAAAATGGTTTAGGAATAGTATTTAGACTAGTCCGATATTCTCTTTTTTAATCACATGGTTGTAATTCTTATATCCAAGGATATCTGCTATCTGGTTAGTATGCTGACCCTTAATCTTTGACAATTCACTTGATGAGTAATCAGTGATACCTTTTGCAAAGACTTTTCCATTGGATTTTATTTCGATGACGTCCCCTCTTCTAAAATCTCCACTAACGCTGGTTATACCAGAAGGTAAGAGGCTCATGCTATTTTTAATAGCTTCCTTTGCCCCTCCATCAACTTCCACAGAACCACAGGATTTTGATAATAATATCCAACGTATCCGGTTCTTTGGTGCTTCTTTGTTCGCCAGAAACAGCGTACCCAATTCTTCACCATTCAACAATCTTAGAATTATATCTTTTTCTTTGCTGTTGGCTATGATTGTGTGACAACCAGCAAGGCTACAGATCTTTGCAGCTGTTATTTTCGTTCTCATGCCACCTACACCTTTAAGGCTTGTAGGCTTTCCTCCATAGCTTTCTACTTTAGGGTTTATCTCTTCCACTAAGTGAAGCAACTTGGCACCATGGTTAGTATGTGGGTTCTTATCATAGAGTCCATCAATATCGGAAAGTATTATTAAAACGTCAGCTTCTGTCTTACTGGCAACCATGGCAGAGAGCTTGTCGTTGTCACCAAAAGTAGCTTCAATTTCATGCACACATATAGGGTCATTTTCATTGATGATGGGAATAACACCATAACTAAGAAGGGTGTGCATGCTGTTCCTGAGGTTCAGGTATGTAAGGCGGTTAGAAAAAGATTCATATGTAAGGAGCAATTGGGCGACTTTAAGTCCATATTTATTGAAGGCTTTACTCCATTCCTGCATAAGCATACTCTGTCCAACTGCTGCAGCAGCTTGTCTTACAGGAATTTCCCTTGGTCTTGAATCGAGATCAAGGACCTCTACTCCCAGTCCGATGGAACCGGAGCTTACAATTACTACTTTCTTTCCAGATTTATGAAGTGTAGAAACTTGTGAAGCTATGGAGTCCAAAAAAGTAGAGCTTAGTTTCCCTTCATTTTGATTTATGGATGTGGTCCCTATTTTTACGACTATCTTGTTTATATCGTCTAAAAGCTCTTTTCTAGTGCTCAAGAACATTGCCTCTGGGTATTTTACTTCTCTTGTATCACATTTGAAAGCAGTTTGTCCAGCTTTTTGTGTGTGAAGCTCTTTGCTGATGACCCAACATAATCTGCAACTTTGTTTCCATTACCTATGAGCACATATTTGTATATCATAAGTCCTTCCATACCCACAGGTCCTCTGGCATGGATTTTGTTAGTACTTATGCCAACTTCAGCGCCTTTTCCATATCTGAAACCATCTGCAAATCTTGTAGATGCGTTAATCATGACACTCGATGAATCTACCAGTTCTGAGAATTTTTTCTTTTTCTTTTGATTTTCGGTCACAATAGCGTCAGTATGGTGTGAACCGCATGTATTAATGTGCTCAATAGCCTCGTCTATAGAATCCACTATTTTTATAGACAAAACTAAGTTATTGTATTCTGTTGTCCAGTCTTCTTCCACTGCATGCACCAGTTTCTTAATGAAATCTATGTGCTCCAATATGGCAAAGGATCTTTTATCGCAACGCAACTCGACACTTGCACCATCCAGCATTTGAGCCATTTTAGGCAGGAATTTCTCTGCGATTTTTTCATGTACAAGTAATGTTTCCATTGCATTGCATACTGCAGCGTACTGAACTTTTGAATCAAAACAGATCGTATAGGCTTTTGCCAGATCTGCTTCATCATCGACATATACATGGCAAATGCCATCTGCATGGCCCAGTACTGATATCTTTGTATTATTCTGGATGAATTTCACAAAAGCGTTAGAACCCCTTGGTATAAGCAAGTCAATATAGTCATCCATTGCAAGGATGTCCATTACTTCTTCCCGGGTTTCCATAAACTGGAATGCTCCCTTTGGCATCTCTTCCACATTCTCTATGGCTTCTACCAAAACGTTGAATATAGCTTTGTTTGAGTTAAGTGCCTCGCTTCCACCTTTAAATATAGTGGAATTACCACTTTTAAGACTAAGTGCCATGATCTGGGGAACAACATCTGGTCTGGCTTCAAATATCACGCCTACTAATCCAATTGGGCAGCTTACTTGATACAGCTCCAAACCATTATCGAGCTCTAATGAACTGATTGTTTTTCCAACTGGGTCTTCGAGCTTTATTACGTCTCTGATGCCGGCTATCATCCCATCTATCTTACTATTATTGACCTTCAGCCTGTCTACCATTGCCTGGGAAAAATCGCCTTTTCTTTGTGCTTTCTCAGCAGCTTCCAAGTCTTTTTTATTAGCCGAAAGTATGACTTGCCTGTTTGCATCCAGTGCATTTGCCATTTCCTCAAGTGCATGGTTCTTTATATCCGTGCCCACACTTGCAAGTGTAATCGATGCTTTTTTTGCTTTGCTTACCTTTGCTTCTATGTCTGTAACCATAACTCGGACCACCTAAGCTTGTTTCCTAAGAGGGGATGTATCATTTTATTTAGACTATATACTACCTGATATTGCAATTAGTTCTTAATCCTTATACTTATCGATTATAGATTGTTATGTATAAAAATTCTGTATCAAATGAATGAACGAAATCATTAACTCCACTTTTAGATATATTTATCAATAATTGTCCTGTAAGAGGTAGCAGGAGATTGACATGAGCACACGTGAATTCATGCTTGGTAATGTCGCGATAGCGCGAGGCATCATCGAAGGAGGTGGCCAGGTTATATCTGGTTATCCGGGCACTCCTTCCTCAGAGATCATAGACACTCTGGCAGCGATGGAAAAAAGAGATTTCTATGTGGAATGGTCGGTGAATGAGAAAGTGGCTTTCGAAGTGGCTGCAGGAGCTGCTATTGCAGGTGCCAGATCTGTGGTGACCATGAAGCATGTGGGGCTTAATGTAGCTTCCGATCCACTTATGACTCTCTCTTATATGGGAGTCAAAGGTGCAATGATCATAATTTCAGCAGATGATCCTTCATGTCATTCTTCGCAGAACGAGCAGGACACCCGGAAATATGCTCAGTTCGCATTGATGCCCTGTTTTGATCCTTCTACTCCTCAGGAAGCAAAAGATATGGTTCCGGATACTTTCAGGCTATCAAATAAATTCCAGGCAGCTGCTATTTTCAGGCCTACTACCCGCATTTCTCACGGTAAGTCTGATGTGGAATTAGGAGAGATAACCTCTGAAAAACCACAGGTAAAATTCGAAAAGATCCCTGAAAGGTGGATCATGATGCCAAAGAATGCAAGAGCAAGGCATCCGTATGTATTGCAGGTCTATGAGGACATAAGGAAAGAACTTGAGAATTCTCCATGGAATCAGCTTGAACTCGATGCTGGGTCAAAACTCGCTGTTATTTCTTCAGGAGTAGCTTCTGTTTATGCCAGAGAGGCTCTGAAAAGATGTGGACTTAATGCCTCTTTTCTAAAGATATGTGCATATCCTGTTCCGGAAGGTAAAGTTACCAGCATATTGGAACATGCAGACAAAGTGCTTGTAATAGAAGAGCTTGAACCTGTTTTAGAGGATGAAGTACGCATCATGGCACAGAAGCATGGTATCGACGTGGAGATTGCAGGGAAGTCAGAGGGGCTTGTTCCAAGGCATGGGGAACTTAATGTTGATGTCTGTATGGATGCTATCTCCAATGCGTTCGAGCTTCCTGTTGTTTCGTCGGAAGCCACAAATTTGGATCTGGAACTTCCTTTGCGTCCTCCGGTGTTATGCCCAGGCTGCTCTCATAGAGCTGCATTTTATATCATGAAGAAGGTTTTTGGTAAGGACGGCATTTATCCCAGTGATATTGGTTGCTATACTCTTGGTGTACAATCGGGTGCTGTAGACACTACCTTGTGCATGGGTGCAAGTATAACGATGTCTTCAGGGATTTATCATGCAGGGGAAGATCATCCCATATGCTGTTCTATTGGTGATTCCACTTTCTTCCATACAGGAATGAACGGACTGCTCAATGCAGTATATAATAAGGCGGATATCACAGTAACTATAATGGACAACCGGATCACTGCAATGACCGGTCATCAACCAAATCCCGGAATGGGCAGGACAGCAGTTGGGGAAGCCACAGTAGCAGTATCTATATCAGAGATATGTCATGCTCTTGGAGCGGAATTTGTGGAAGAGTCCAATCCATATGATCTCATGGCCACTGAAGATGTTTTTAAGCGTGCTAGGGATTACAAGGGTACATCTGTTGTGATAACAAGGCAGCCATGCGTAATCGACCTACGCAGGTCAGGAGTCAAAAAAGCGATGTTCTCTGTAGATGCAGAGAAATGTACCGGATGCAAGGCCTGTGTCAGGTTTGGCTGTCCTGCAACTGAATTTGATATAGAAACTAAGCATGCAAGGATCAATAACATGTGTACGGGATGCGGTGTATGTGCTCAGATATGCAAGTTTGGGGCGATCACGGAGGTGAAGAGATGAGTTCAGCAGGGATTTCACTATTTGATCTCGTAATAGCGGGTGTAGGTGGACAGGGTACCATCCTCGCTTCGGATATAATCGGTAAAACTGCTGTAAGGGAAGGGCTGCCAGTAATGGCTGCTGAAACTCATGGGATGGCTCAGAGGGGTGGTTCTGTTGTTAATCACTTACGGGTTGGCTGTGAGTTTGGTTCTCTTATCCCGTTGAAAAGTGCTGATGCTTTACTTGCCCTTGAACCTAGCGAGGCTTTAAGGTATATTGAATATCTGTCGGATGATGGCATAGTTCTTGTTAATACTGAACCGGTATTACCTGTCACTGTAACTTCAGGCCTTTCGTCTTATCCTGACGTAGGTGAGATCATTGATTATCTGGAACAGAGATTCACTGTGAAGGCCTTTAATGCAGTTAAACTTGCTAAAGAGGCTGGTCATGTGCAATCTATGAATACTGTGATGGTAGGGGCAGTATCTAAGTATTTGCCGTTGTCCAAAGATGTGTTGATAGAATGTATAAGGCAATCAGTACCAAAGAAAACAGTGGATATCAACATCAAGGCTTTTGAGCTTGGTCGGCTTCAGGCATGACCTTCTCTTTATACTTTCATATTTTTAATTAGTGTTGACTTTTTTACATATCTTATTCGTCAATTGAGGGTATAAAGTGAATGATTATATATCTGGAGATGTATTCACTCTATATATCTACATCATATAAGAAGTTCTAAACTTCTCTTTGTGGAAGCTAAATTTAGGCATATTATTCTAATTTCTCTTTCGCAATCTTTTTTCATGCAAAGGTTTTATATATGTATTTGTCTATGTAAGCGCAACGATAGAGATGGGTATGTAAGGTTTGCCTTGCATATCGCAATGAAATTAACTACGTGTGAAAAAGTCGGATTTAACATATGATGTTCGGGGCCTCTTCAAGAATGCCCTCTTGCTTGCGGAAACGTATGCAGGGACATAAGGTGTTTAAATCGTTCTGGAGATGACCACTGTAGGGATGTCTGCTATAATCTTACTTGCATAGGGCAATGTACTGCTACTTTGCGGTTGTATAGCAGCTGGCAGTATAGATGTCGATTACACGACAATTATATGTATCCTGATCCCAGTGGCACTTGGACTTTTTGCATGACCCATGCTATCAGCAAGAAAGTTGAACGGCCAAATCTAACAAATATAGATCGGGAGAATTACAATGGCAAAAGGACACAGACCAAGGCGAGGATCACTCGCGTTCAGTCCGCGCAAAAGAGCACAGAGCCCCATACCACGTTACAGGTCATGGCCGGTATCAGAAACTGGAATAAAACTCCAGGATTTCGCTGGTTACAAGGTCGGTATGACCCATGTGGTAATCATCGATGATGCCAAGAACAGTCTTACAGAAGGTCTTGAGATCACAGTGCCTGTAACTGTGATCGAAACACCAGCCATTCGAGTGGCTGCCATAAGGGCCTATGGAAAAGACAGCAGCGGTGAGCGAGCTCTAGCAGAGGCTTGGAGTACAGAACTTGATGAGAGCCTTGCAAATACGATTAAGATCCCTGTAAAACATGACACTAATGCATCTTTAGGGAAGATCGAACAATTGATGAACGAAGGTGCAGTTTCTGATATAAGGGTAGTAACTTATACTGTACCAAAAAGCATCTCAGGTATTCCTAAGAAGAATGCTGACATAATGGAAACTGGAATAAGCGGTGCAAATGCCAAGGATAAATTTGAGTATGCAAAGTCTATTCTCGGCAAAGAAGTGCGCGTAAGCGATGTTTTCAAGGGTGGCAGTTTAGTGGACGTAGCTGCTATCACAATAGGCAAGGGTACCCAGGGTCCTGTTAAGAGATGGGGTATCATGCTTCAGAAAGGTAAGCATTCCCGTCAGGGAAGCCTAAGGCAAATTGGTACTCTTGGTCCTTTCAGACCAGCACATGTGAACTGGAGGGTACCTCAGATGGGTCAGACCGGTTTCCACCAGAGGACTGAATGTAATAAGCGCATCTTCAAGATAGGCACGAATCCTGAGGAGATCAACCCTGTTGGAGGGTTCATGAACTTTGGTCTTGTGAGGAACGATTATGTGCTTATTAAGGGTAGTGTGCCAGGTCCTTCCAAGAGGCTCATCAGGCTACGTGAACCTACCAGGGCGAAAGTATCCGCTATGGGTGAACCCCAGATAGTTCACATAAGCACACAGAGCAAGCAGGGGTGAATTAAATGGCTAAAATCAATGTAATTGGGATTTCTGGTAATCCAAAGGGTGAGATCTCCCTGCCTGAGATTTTCAATGAGTCTTACAGGCCGGATCTTATCAAGAGGGCAGTGCTTGCATCTCAGGCTAAGAGATATCAACCCTATGGTCCTCGCTTATATGCAGGTATGGAGACTTCAGCAGTATCTTGGGGTTCAGGACGCGGTGTAGCACAGATACCAAGGATTGTAACAGGTAGCCGTGCAGCCAGAGTTCCTCAGGCAGTTGGTGGAAGGGCAGCACATCCTCCAAAGCCAGAAGCCGACAGAACTGAAAAAGTAAACAAAAAGGAAAGAAGACTTGCTATCCGATCCGCAGTTTCAGCTACAGGTAATGTAGAACTTGTAAGGGCTCGCGGTCATAAGTTCGAGCAGAGCATTCGACTGCCCTTGGTAGCAGAGAATGCATTGCAGGATTTGAGCAAGACCAAAGAAGTTGTGCAGTTCCTTAAAGCAGCTGGTGTGTTCGATGATATCATGCGTGCAAAGGAAGGCAGGAACATTAGGGCTGGTCGTGGCAAGCTTAGAGGAAGAAGGTACAAGAACAGAAAGAGTCTGTTGATAGTAGCTGATGAAGGCAGCGCATTGTTTAATTCCGCAAGGAACCTTGCGGGTGTGGATGTCGTTTCAGTTGATTCTATAAGCACTGAACTGCTGGCTCCAGGTACTCACGCAGGCAGACTGACCATATGGACAGAATCTGCTATAGCAGCTCTGGAGGGTATGTTCGTATGACAGCAATTAACTATCCATTCATCACAGAAAAAGCTATGATGTTACTGGAAAACAATAAACTCCAGTTCATTGTCGACAGAAAGGCAACAAAGGGTCGGATCAAGTCAGAAGTTATGAAGATGTATGGCTTTAACGTTGTATCTGTTTGTACAATGAGTACTATGAATGGCCAGAAGAAAGCCATCGTGACCTTCAGTGGAACTGATGCTGCTCACGAGATAGCCACAAGGATTGGACTGATGTGAGGTGACTAACAATGGGTAAACGAATAATTTCACAAAATAGGGGTCGTGGTACACCTACCTATAGAGCTCCCTCTCATAAGTATAAGGCTTCTCTGAAGCATCCAAAAGTGGATGTGAATGATACACTTACTGGTACTGTAGTAGGCATAGAGCATGATCCCGCACGTTCTGCCCCCCTGGCAAAAGTGTCTTTTGCTAACGGTGAGGAACGAATGATACTGGCTCCTGAGGGTATGGCAGTAGGTACCACAATTTCATGTGGTGCTGAAGCTGAAGTAAGGCCAGGCAATGTATTGCCACTTCAGAAGATCCCAGAAGGTGTCCCAGTTTGTAATATTGAATCAAAGCCAAACGATGGTGGCCAATTTGCACGCTCATCTGGTGTTTATGCAACTGTGGTTTCCCATGATAAGGGAAAAACAGTTGTACAGATGCCCTCCGGCGAAATGAAATGGCTTAATTCCAAGTGTCGTGCCACCGTTGGTATCGTCGCTGGCGGTGGAAGGCTGGATAGACCCTTCTTAAAGGCAGGTAAGAAATATCACAAGATGAAGACGAGAGCTGCAAAGTATCCTCGTGTCAGGGGAGTTGCCATGAACGTAATTGACCACCCCTTTGGTGGAGGTAACAGGCAGCATCCAGGAAGACCAACAACAGTTGGTAGGAATGCCCCGCCCGGACGTAAGGTTGGACAGATAGCAGCACGCAGGACCGGAAAGCGTTGAACCGGAGGTAATCCCATGGCAAGAAAAATCGGATCAAAATTACCAAAACGAAAAGGTGAGTTCACATATCGTGGCAAGACCCTCGAGCAGCTCCAGGCTATGAGTTTGGAGGAGTTCACAGAACTTCTTACAGCAAGGGAACGCCGCTCCATCAGGAGAGGCTTCAATGATCATCAAAAGGATGTAATGCAGCAGGTGAAGGATGGTGCAAGCAACGTGCGCACTCATTACCGAAATGTCATTATACTTCCGGACATGGTGGGCAAGACTGTTTCAGTGTATAACGGTAAAAGCTTCCTTGACTTTGAGATACAGCCTGAGATGATCGGTCACAGGTTCGGCGAGTTTGCATTGAGCCGTTCAAAAGTGTCTCACGGAAGTGCTGGTGTAGGAGCTACTCGTTCAAGCAGGTTCGTACCGCTGAAGTAAGGTGATGATGTATGGCAAGGATTGATTACACTTTAGAAATGGACCCCAAAACCAGCTCTAAGGCAATGGGTTCCGAGCTTCATATCTCCCCTAAAAAATCGCGGGAACTAGGAAGGGCTCTTAAAGGAATGCGGACCCAGAATGCCAAGAAATATCTCGAGGCAGTTGTTGCCAAGAAGCAGGCAGTACCTTTCAAGAGGCACTGTGAAGGTGCAGGCCACAAGAAGGGACCAATGGCAGGCGGCAGATATCCAGTGGATGCTGCAAAGGCATTCCTCAAGCTTTTGGAGAATGCTGGAAGCAATGCTGAATATAAGGGTTTGGACCCCGAGCGCATGTATATTGCTCATGTGGCAACCAAAGGCGGCCGCGTGATTCCTGGGATGATTGCAAGGGCACGTGGAAGAGGCAGTCCGTACAATACGGATACTGTTAACATCGAGATTATATTGAACGAGGTGCGCTAATGGCAATAGAGAAGAAATTCGTGCATGAGGGTTATGTAAAAGCCTCACTGGACGAATACTTTGCTAAACAGCTCAACCGGGCTGGATATGGCGGTATGGAGATCAATAGGACTCCTATGGGAACCCAAATAACTGTTTATGCCGAGAAACCTGGAATGGTCATTGGTAAAGCAGGTAAGGTCATCCGCAAACTCACACGTGATATTGACAGAATGTATGATATGGACAATCCTCAGATAGATGCTCAAGAAGTAAGGAGGCCAGAGTTAAACGCTCAAATGATGGCAACACGTCTTGCATCATCTATTGAAAGAGGATGGTATTTCAGAAAAGCTGGTCATAATGCCATGAGAGCCATAATGAACGCTGGTGCTCTTGGCTGTGAAATTGTGATATCAGGTAAGCTCACAGGAGCAAGGTCAAGAACCGAGAAAATAGTAGAAGGCTACATAAAGCACGCAGGTAAACCGGTAGACGATATTGTCGATGAAGGTTTTGCTGTAGCTATCAAGAAACTTGGTACCCTTGGCTGCAAGGTAAGGATCATTCCTCCGGGCGCGGTTCTTCCCGACTCCTTTAAGCTAAAGGACATTGCTCCAGAGCCAGTCTCCGAAGTTGCCAAAGCCCAACCAAAAGCAGGCATCAATAAGCTTGTCAATGAGGAGGCTTCTGGTGAAGTTGCTGAGGCTGAAGAAGCTCTTGAAGAGGAACCAGTAAAGAAGACTGAAAGTGCAGCACCTGAAAAGGAAGTATCTGAGACTGAATCTTCTTCAGCCGCTGCCTCAGAGTCTACCGAAGTTCTCGAGAACGAAGAACGCAGGGAGATCGATGGTGTCTGGCAGCACAAGCATGCAGGGCATGACTACTGGCATCCGATAGCCCGTATTCACAGGGAGGGTTAATAATGGCCATCCTGCGTATGAATGAAATAAGGGACATGAGCCCTAATGAAAGAATGGAAGAGCTTGACAAGTTAAAGGCTGAGCTTATACGTGAGCGTGCCCTTACCTCTGCAGGCGGTGCTCCTGATAATCCAGGAAGAATTGGATTACTCAGAAGGACCGTTGCACGTGTCAAGACTGTCCAGAATGAGTTAAAGGAGATTTGAAGTGGAAATATCCACTTACAACCTGATATTTCATGAACTAATCGGACTGTTCACAGAAGTGATTAAATCAACTAATCCCTCTATAGAGAACATTCGCGGCAAAGTGGTAGGTGAAACAAAGAACATGTTGATCGTGGAAACATATGACAAATGTGAAAAGATGGTTCCAAAATCAGGATCTACGTTCTTGTTCCACATATCTACTCTTAGAGGAAATACACGTGTTACTGAGCAAGTTAAAGTGAACGGAAATTTATTGCTCTCACAACCCGAAAATAGGATTAAGAATATCAGGAAAATTCGCATGAGGTAATAATCATGACAAGAGATATTGGATTGGATGTCCCCACTCCTAAAGAGGAGTGCACTGACGTCAATTGTCCATTTCACGGAAAGCTACCGGTCAGGGGACAGGTACTGGTGGGCACCGTTGTCAGCAACAAAATGGACAGGACTGTGGTCATCCAAAGAAGACATGAAGTGCTTATAAGTAAGTATCAGAGGTATGAGAAAAGGCAATCTAAGATCCATGCTCACAATCCTCCTTGTATTGATGCTCAAGTGGGAGACATTGTGACTGTTGCAGAATGTCGCCCTCTTAGTAAGACAAAGTCATATGTGGTCATCAAAACGGGGGTAGAGGCATGAAAGGGATTCGTTCTACCATACCTCGTTCATTGGTCAGTGGTTCACGTATAGATTGCGTAGACAACTCAGGTGCAAGAGTTGTGGAGATCATATCTGTAAAGCGTTACAGAGGTACCAAGAATAGGCAACCATGTGCAGGTATAGGTGACATGTGCGTGGTATCTGTCAAAAAGGGTACTCCTGAGATGCGTAAGCAGATCATGTATGCTGTAATAGTCCGTCAGAAGAAGGAAATTCGCCGTCCAGATGGATTGAGGGTTTCCTTTGAGGACAACGCAGTTGTGATCGTTGATGAGGATGGTCTACCCAAGGGAACCGATTTGAAAGGGCCAATTGCAAGAGAGGTTGCCGAAAGGTACCCAAAAATCGGCACTACGGCTTCAATTATAGTGTGAGGTGTATGCAATGGTTACTAATCAGCCAAGAAAACAGCGCAAAATGCGATATACTGCACCACTTCACTTGAGGCAGAAATATATGGGTGCTCCTCTTTCCAAAGAGCTCCGTGAAAAATATGGTCGCAGAACAGCAAGGGTCATCGTAGGCGACACTGTAAAAGTGATGCGCGGAGATCATGCAGGCACCACAGGTAAAGTCGAAGCGGTATCACTTAAACATGGGACTATAGTTGTAGAAGGAGTAGCAGTGTCCAAGGCAGATGGCACTGAGGTACCAAGGCCAGTCTATCCTTCCAATGTAACGATTACCTCCCTTGAAATGAAAGATGACCGCAGATCAAAAGTATTGAGTAGGCAGTAGGTGGTTTTGTGGGAAGACATCAAAAAAGGATCTCTGTACCAAAAAGCTGGCAGACATCCAAAAAATCCAATAAATGGATAACATCAACAAGGCCAGGTCCTCACAATAAACAACTGAGCATTCCTCTTGGAGTAGTGCTTAGGGATATGTTACATGTTGTGGACACAAGGGTAGAGGCAAAAAGAGTACTTTCTGAGGGTAGCATTCTAGTTGATGGCATTGTCAGAAAGGATCTGAGGTTCCCTATAGGACTCTTGGATGTTGTTTCCATTCCTAAGATGGAACAATCTTATCGGGTTCTCCTTGATCATAAGGGAAGATTGGAATTGCACAAACTTGCAGGCATTGAAGCAAGCAAGTTATGTAGGGTCAGTGGAAAGACTGTTATAAAAGGTGGCAAAGTTCAGCTTAATCTTAATGACGGTTCTAATCTGATAGGTTCAAATGACTTTAAGGCCAAAGATTCCGTAATCCTTTCTGTACCGGACAAGAAAATACTCCAGCATATAAAGTATGAAGTTGGCAACCTCGCATTGATCATCGGTGGTAAGCACACTGGTAAGATCGGCTCCATTAAGGCCATCAACACAGTGCGCAGTTCCAATCCCAACACTGTCCAAATTGCTGGCGAAGATGAGGAATTCACCACAATAGAAGATTATGTTGTCGTGATCGGTATGGATAAACCGGAAATAAAACTGGGTGGTGATATCATTGAGTAATCCAATGAGAACACCCAGGGTTGAAAAGGTCATTGTTCACATGGGTGTCGGTGAAAGTGGTGAACACCTTGTGAATGCCGAAGGAATCATGAAAGAGATTACCAAGCAAGCTGTGGTTCGTACATATGCAAAGAAGACCCTTCCTGCATTCAGTATTAAGAAAAGTGAACCAATAGGTTGCAAGGTTACTCTTCGTGGTAGCAATGCAGAGGAATTCCTGACAACAGCTCTGTCAATAGTGGAGAAAAGGTTGTCAGCTGCCCAGTTTGATAAAAATGGGAATGTTGCATTCGGAATTGAAGAACACACGGATTTTCCAGGAATGAGGTATGATCCTAATATCGGTATCTTTGGTATGGACATAAATGTGATAGTTAATCGTCCAGGATACAGGATCAGCAAAAGAAGGATCTCCGAAAGGAAAGTTCCTTCAGTGCACAAGATCACAAAGGATGATACAATTTCCTTCTTCAAGGAAAAATATTTCGTGGAGGTTGTGTAAATGGACCAGACTACTAAACAATTTGGCCGAGGAGCACACGAATGCAAAAGATGCGGAAGAAAGCAAGGCCTTGTAAGGAAATATGATATTTACCTGTGCCGCCACTGTTTCCGTGAGATTGCCCATGACATGGGATTTGAGAAATATAGTTGAGGTGAAAAATAATGGTGTTATTAGATCCTCTTGCCGATGCACTCTCCACTATAAAGAATGCAGAGGCAATCGGTAAACAATCATGCACGCTTAAACCGGCATCAAAGCTCATCGGTACGGTCCTTAAAGTGATGCAGGACAGTGGATACCTCGGTGAGTTCGAGTTCATCGAGGATGGTAAAGCAGGAATCTATGAGGTTAAGCTCATCGGTAAAATAAACAAATGCGGAGCAATAAAGCCACGTTATTCAGTAGGTTCAGTTGATTTCGAGAGATGGGAGAAGCAATTCTTACCAGCCAAGAACTTCGGAACACTTATCCTTACTACCTCCCATGGTGTCATGTCACAGTACGACGCACGTGAGAAAAATATCGGTGGACAGCTTCTAGCATATGTATACTGATATGGAGTGGTTCAATGGCTAAAGAGATGAAGAACGTGATCAGCATTCCGGAAGGAGTTACAGTTACTTTCCAGAATGACGTCCTTTCCGTATCAGGACCCAAAGGAAAGAATGAGAGATACCTCTGGTATCCGGGAATCATAATTGAGGTAGCAGGCTCTGAGATCATAGTGGATTCCACTTCAACAAAGAAGTCCCACAAGGCTATGATCGGCACATTCTCTTCACATATTAACAATATGATGAAAGGTGTGACCCAAGGGTTTGAATACCGCATGAAGGTTGTTTATTCCCACTTCCCTATGCAGCTGAAGGTCGAGGGTAAGAAAATGCTTATTGGTAACTTCTTGGGTGAGAAGAAAGCAAGATCTGCAAATATCCTCGGTGAAACCAAGGTAAAGGCAGGTGCCGACCAGGTTACCATTACTGGCATAAACAAAGAGGATGTCGGGCAGACAGCAGCCAACATAGAGCAAGCCACGAAGATCAAGAGATTCGATCCCCGCGTATTCCAGGATGGTATCTATATCGTGGAGAAGATATTGTAGGTGATTTGAATGGAAGATATTATCACTAAGTCCTCTTCAGAAACTATGAACTGTGGTGTGTCAATGGATGCTGAAGGTAAGCGCCTTTTCAAGGTTCGTAAGGTCCAGAAGGCAAAGAAACCTCAGTTCAAGAGGACTGATTGTCACAAATATAAGAGGCTGGACTCCAACTGGAGAATCCCAAGAGGCCAGCAAAGCAAAAAACGCAAAGGATTTGTTTCAAAAGGCGCTCATGCTCAGGTAGGCTATGGCAGTCCGGTTCTGGTAAAGGGTTTGCACCCTTCCGGCTATTCCGAAGTCATTGTTTCAACGCTGAATGATGTTTCGCCCCTCGATGCTAATACAATGGCTATTAGGATCGCTGCAACGGTCGGTGCAAGAAAGAAAGCCATGATAGAGGAGAAAGCAGTCTCCATGGGAATAAAGATCCTCAATCCTTCAAGGAGTGAATGAAATGACCGATCTTTCTAACCAGAAGAGGATGGCTGCTGCCATCATGGGCTGTGGTGTACACAGAGTATGGTTGGATCCTGAGGCTGCTGATGATATTGCAGTTGCAATTACAAGAGCAGACCTCCGCGAACTCATCAAGAAAGGAAGCATTGCTGCCGTCAAACCAAAAGGCGTTAGCAGAGGCCGTGCAAGAGTAAGGGATGTCAAGCGCAAGTATGGACACCGTAAGGGACAGGGTTCAAGAAAAGGTACAAAGGGAGCAAGAAATCCCAGAAAAGATCAGTGGATAAAAAGGATTCGTGCCCTTAGGGCGAGGCTAAAGGAACTTCGTGCAGATGGCTCTCTGGAAAAATCCACGTATTGTAAGATCTATCGTAAGGCAAAAGGTGGAGAATACCGTAGTGTTGCTCACATGGAGTCACACCTTGAGTCACAAAAGCTCCTTAAACATGAGGGATGAAGATGATTAACAGAAGCTTTGATATTTTATCCAGGAGGATATGATCATGGCAACAGGGCCCAGATATAAAGTCGCTTTCAGGCGACGAAGGGAAGGACGCACTAATTATCATCAGCGTCTTAAGTTGCTCTTATCAAAAGAAGACCGCGTGGTGGTTCGTAAGAGTTCAAAACATATTCAGGTTCAGCTTATAGCTCCAAAGCCTGAAGGTGATGTTACTCTTTCATCAGCCATATCTACAGAACTCAAGGACTATGGATATGATGCCTCCACAGGTAACACGCCGGCAGCTTATCTTACCGGCCTCTTGTTTGGTTACAAGACTCTAAGCAAGGGATACGATTATGGAATACTTGATATCGGATTACAGGCATCATCACCTGGTTCCCGTGTCTATGCCACTTTGAAAGGCATAGTTGACTCAGGACTAGAGATTCCTCACGATCCATCTGTATTCCCCTCTGATGAAAGGATCAGAGGCGAACATATTGCAGAATATATGGAAGGATCAAATCTGCCGGAACTGTTTGATGCAGTCAAGGAAAAGATCTCTTCTGCTTTCAATTAGGTGATCATATGGCATATCAGTTCGAAGAAGAGGAATGGGTTCCACAAACAAGGCTTGGCAAACTTGTTCAGGAAGGGCAGATCACTTCCATGGACGAGGCAATCGATTCAGGATTGCCTCTTAGGGAATCCAAAATTGTGGATATATTACTCCCCAATCTTGAAGATGAGGTTTTGGACATTAACATGGTCCAGAGGATGACTGACTCCGGCCGTCGTGTTAAGTTCAGAGCCACTGTCATTGTGGGCAATGGCGATGGCTTTGTAGGTCTTGGGCAAGCCAAGGATAATCAGGTAGGTCCAGCCATAAGAAAGGCTATTGAGGATGCTAAGATTAATCTGGTACGTGTAAAACGTGGTTGTGGCTCATGGGAATGTGCTTGTGGCCTTAATCATACAGTACCATCTGAAGTAAAAGGTAAAGCGGGAAGTGTCATTGTAGTACTCATCCC
The DNA here is from genome assembly GCA_002508425.1 of Methanosarcinaceae archaeon UBA470. Taxonomy (GTDB): domain Archaea; phylum Halobacteriota; class Methanosarcinia; order Methanosarcinales; family Methanosarcinaceae; genus Methanomethylovorans. Next base: position 28,075 of record DAKU01000059.1, on the reverse strand, counting down.
TGCACCCAGAGGTCTTGGACTCGCTGCCGGTGGAACTGCAAAGAAAGTGTTGGAGAAGGCAGGTATCAAGGACGTTTGGACACGTACTGAAGGTACCACTAGGACTACACTGAACTTTGCAAAGGCAACTTTCAATGCCCTACAGGCTACAGGTACTGTAAGGAGCCCCATCCATATTCGCAGGGAGGAGGCTTGAAATGTACGTACTTGTAAGAATACGTGGTAATGTAGATGTGAGGGGTACCATTCAGGATACTCTTCATATGCTTCGCTTGAACAGAGTGAACCACTGTGTAGTGATCAATGATACTCCTCACAACAAGGGCATGATTCAGATGGTGAAGGACTATGTTGCCTATGGTACAATAGATGCAGCTACTCTTGCAGAGATGCTGAATAATCGTGGTAAGCTCGAAGGCGGAGAAAGGCTCACAAATGAGTATCTTTCTCAAAATACAGATTATTCCACTATTTCCGAGTTTGCTGAAGCTGTATGTGCAGGTAAAGCTTTACTCAAGGATGTACCAGGATTGAAACCAGTCTTTAGGCTTCATCCACCACGCAAAGGACATGCTGGAATCAAGAAGCCAGTCGAGCTTGGAGGCGTACTGGGAAATCACGGAGATAATATCAAAGTCCTCCTGAACCAGATGAGGTAATAATCATGAGCAAGGGCAACACAAAGAAGTTCAGAGGTTCTCGTACTTGCGGTGGAGGCACTCATAAAAACAGACGTGGTGCAGGTAATCGTGGCGGAAGAGGAAGAGCAGGGATTTGCAAACATCATGCTATCAGGGCTATTCTTCTCGGTTATGCTCAGGGGAAACATGGTTTCACCCGTCCACCAAAGACTCTAAAACCGGTATCGGTTGTAAATGTAGGCGAACTTGATGAACTTGCAGATGAGTTAGTACTTGATGGTCTGGCCCAGCTAGAAGAAGGCCAATACCGTATTGATCTAACATGCCTTGACATTGACAAGGTTCTCGGTACCGGCAGGGTTACTAAGAAGCTCGCTGTTACAGCCTATGGATTCTCTGGCGTCGCAAGAGAAAAAATAGAAGCTGCAGGCGGTTCATGCTTGGAGCCTTAGAAGTAATGCCAATGGGCATTACTTATTTCATTTTTGTAATATAACCAGTTATAGGGTGCAGCTTTATTAATGTAGACGTATATTTAGGTTTATTAATTATCTCTAAGCATATATTCTGTGTTTGCATCTCCCAGCTTAAAGGGTGGAATGATGAGTTTCAAGGAGAGTTTAGACCCCATATTTAAAAAATTGCCTGCAGTCGCCAGTCCAGAAGGCCACGTACATTTCAAAACCAAGATTATGTGGACATTAGGCGTACTTGTGCTATACTTTGCACTTGCCAACGTGCCTTTATTTGGATTATCTGCAGATTCGATAGACTTGTTTGAACAATACCGTGCCTTCTTTGCAGGGGCATCAAATTCATTGATTTTGCTTGGTATCGGTCCCATCGTCACTGCATCAATTGTGCTCCAGCTACTCGTGGGCGCAGATGTGATTAAATTGGATCTGTCCGATTCTTCTGACCAGGCTTTTTTCCAGGGTGCACAGAAATTCATGGTATTTGTGATGATTGTACTGGAAGCGTTGCCCCAAATTATGGGTGGCTACATTCAGCCAGATCTTGATCTCGCTTCTTCCCTTGGTGTAAGTGGAACTATCATTATTCTGATTATTTTTATCCAGATATGTATCGGTGGAGTTCTAATTCTTTTCATGGATGAAGTAGTTTCAAAATGGGGTATCGGCTCAGGTGTCGGTCTTTTCATCGTTGCAGGAGTTTCCCAGCAGATAGTTACTGGTCTCTTTAACTGGCAAGCAGATTCTTCTGGTCTTCCCATAGGTTTTCTACCAAAGTGGATTTATATTATTCAGAATGAGGATTTGGTCACCCTATTCACAACAGGGCA
>DAKU01000059.1:16108-26025 GCA_002508425.1 Methanosarcinaceae archaeon UBA470 | reverse complement strand
TCATGTATTATCTTGCACCAATACACAGTCCATATGACTGGATTCCATCTCTTGTAAGGGATTCATTTTCCAGCATGGGAGCTCCTGTGCCGGCTATCTGGCAGATAGGGTTACATGTTTTTATTGATGCTGTATTTCTGATAGTAGGTGGTGTTATCTTTGCTCTGTTCTGGATTGAAACTACAGGCATGGGCGCAAAGCAAACTGCTCAGAAGGTGTTTAATTCCGGCATGCAGATACCAGGTTTCAGGCGGAATGTCGGTAGTATTGAGAAAGTGATGGTTCGTTATATCCCTAAAGTGACGGTCATAGGTGGCGTATTCATTGGTTTGCTCACACTTATTGCAAGTCTATTAGGTACTCTTGGAAGTGCAGGTGGAACTGGTCTTCTGCTTACTGTAAGTATTGTCTATCGTCTGTACGAAGATATAGCATCAGAACAGATGATGGAAATGCATCCAATGATCAGATCTTTCTTCGGGAAAGATTAAAATAATGGGGAAATCTCGATGAATATAGTATTATTTGGTCCGCCTGGTGCCGGTAAAGGTACTCAGGCCAAAGAGCTGGCTAAGCACTATAATATTCCACATATCTCCACAGGCGACATATTACGCGCTAATGTAAGGGATGGCACAAAACTTGGAATAAAGGCCAAGGAATATATGGATAAGGGGGAGCTTGTGCCAGATGAAGTATTAATCGGAATAATTAGAGATCGCATTCAACAGCCGGATTGCAAGCATGGTTACATGTTGGACGGTTATCCACGTACCATTCCTCAGGCAGAAGCTCTTAAAGACATTTTGGGGAAGGTAGGTAAGCCCCTTGATGTGGTTCTGAATATCGAAGTTCCAGATAAAGAGCTGATAGGTAGGTTGAGTGGGCGCAGAATGTGCTCATGCGGGGAAAGTTACCATCTGATGTTCAATCCTCCTTTGAAGCAAGGAATATGTGGTGCATGTGGTGGTAAACTATACCAGCGCGATGATGACAAGGAAAAGGTAGTTAGTCAAAGGCTTGAGGTGTATGCAGCCAAAACGAAGCCTCTTATTAATTACTATTCCAATATGGATATTCTTGTTAACATCGATGGAACTGGTTCAGTTGAAGATGTTTTCAGGCAGATATGTGATGTACTTGATTCACATCAGAAATAAAAGCGAGGATTATCGTGGTAAATGCTGAATTTAAAAAGAAAGCTGATCATATGCTGCTGGCCTTGGGCTTGTCCCTTATGATTGGAATAATGGTGTTAGGCCAGGATTTCAGGGAAGCTCTGGGAGCTGCAGTTGGTGTTTTAATGGACCCTCTCGTTAATCTGGTGGGCGCATCAAACTTCCATCTGATTCTGTTCATAATGGCCGCTATAACGGCTCTTTATGCTTCTCTTATTCAGAAATATACCATTGACTGGGAATTGATGCGCAATACTCAGGAAGGGATGCGTGTGTTTCAGAAAGAGTATAGAGAAGCCCAGATCGCTAACAACACTGCTGTAATGAAAAAGCTCGAGGAACAGAGAACAAAGATGATGTCTGATCAGATGGAAATGTCCAAACAGCAATTCAAGCCTATGGCATACATCAGTATCATTTCACTTCCTTTGTTTATGTGGGCTTATCATTTTATCTCAGGACATGCCGGTGCATCTCTTAATTTTCCTTTCTGGGGATACCAGGTTCTTACAGATAAGGCGTTTGGTCCTATCCAGTACTGGATATTCTGGTATTTCATTACGTCCCTTGCTGTCAGTCAGTTGATCAGGAAAGCTTTGGATGTTGGTGGAGTATAATGCTTATCACCGTTAGTGGGCTGCCAGGTAGCGGTACCACTACAGTTTCTAATTTGCTTGCTAAACACTATGGAATGGAAGTGATTTCTGCTGGAGAAGTATTCCGTACTCTTGCAAAAGAGAGGGGTGTCTCTCTGGCTGAATTTGGCGAATTGGCAGAAAAGGATGATTCTATAGATATTCAGATAGACAAACGCCAGCAGGAAATTGCAGCTACTAGAGATCATATTATACTGGAAGGCAGACTTGCTGGTCATATGGCTCCTCGTGCGTTGAAGGTATGGCTGAAAGCACCAGTGGAAGTGCGGGTTCAAAGAATTGTTGGCCGTGAAAGCACTTCTTTTGAACAAGCTATGAAAGAAACTCTTGAAAGAGAAGCTTCAGAGGCTTTAAGGTATCGTGAGATTCATGGCATTGACATATGCGATCTATCAGTTTATGACCTTGTAATAGAATCAAATAGATGGAACCAGTTTCAGATTGTTCATATTCTTTCTTCATGTATAGATGTTCTTATAAATAAAGGGGGAGAACAGACAGTTGAAAGCTCCTGATTCATCTTCTTTTTTGGAAAGCGATCATATTGAACTTCTCCATAAAACAAAAGCATTTACTGACTCTTCTTATGGGTGTCCTCCTAGCATGCGTCCTATAGGACAGCATTTACTTATGGGTGTAGTCAATCTCAACAAACCAAGTGGTCCAACCAGCCATGAGGTTACTGCATGGGTCAAAGCTATTCTGGGTCTTCAGCGAGCAGGCCATTCCGGTTCTCTGGATCCGGGTGTAACTGGCTTGCTTCCAATAATGCTTGGAAAGGCCACAAAGACGGTTTCTGCACTTCGCCTTTCCGGAAAAGAATACGTATGTCTCATGAGGTTGCATGATGTTATTCCCGAAAGGAATATCAGGAAGGTCTGCTCAGAATTTACAGGGTCTATATATCAGATGCCTCCTGTGATCTCTGCAGTAAAACGTTCCATACGTATTAGACATATATATTATCTCGATGTGCTAGAGATAGATGGTCCTATGGTGCTAATGAGAGTTGGTTGTGAGGCCGGTACCTATATACGAAAGCTTTGTCACGATCTCGGTCTGGCATTAGGCTGCGGGGCGCACATGCAACAACTCATAAGAACAAGGACAGGACCATTTAAAGAGGACACAGCCGTAACTATGCAGGAATTGAAGGATGCGTTCGTTTTCTGGGAGGAAGAAGGTCGTGAAGATGAACTACGAAGGGTAGTAAGACCTATGGAAGAAGGTTTATCTCATCTTCCCAGAATTATAGTTCGAGACAGTGCTGTGGATGCGCTTTGCCATGGTGCTTCTCTTGCAGTGCCGGGAATAGTAAGCCTTGATCCATGGATAAAGCAGGAACAGCAGATATGTATCCTTACACTGAAAGGTGAAGCAGTTGCAATAGCTACATCAAAGATGGATTCTGCCAGTATTATGGATGCCAGCAATGGGCTGGTAGCACGCACCGAAAGAGTAATAATGGATGTGGATGTTTACCCTAAATGCTGGCACAGGCGAAATGCCGAGGTAGTCTAGTGGTAGGGCGCAAGCCTGGAAAGCTTGTGGGGCTTCAGCCCCTCGGGAGTTCGAATCTCCCCCTCGGCGTAACAATTTTTGAAATCTCTTTTTTAAGTCATTATCTCTTAATCACATCAAAAACTGAAAGACTGAATGTAAACTGTTATTTAACCATTAAACGTGAGCATTGATCACTTCTTTTCTGGCATGTTTATGAACCAATCTATCAGATGTCCGGATATGCTTGTTTTTGTAGGGATAAGAGGTAGTCTATCCCTCTTGAACCATGCAGCCTCTATTATCTCTTTACCGTCAACGCAAATTTCCCCGTCTGCATAGTCTGCAATGAAGCCTATCATAAGAGAATTGGGAAATGGCCAAGGTTGGCTTGCAAAATATCTTATATTTTTGACATTCAATCCTACTTCTTCCATAATCTCTCTTCTCACGGCGTGCTCAAGAGTTTCTCCAGGTTCCACGAAGCCTGCGAGTATACTGTACATGTCTGGTCTGAAATGAGAAGATCGGGCCAGAAGTACTTCATCTTCCTTCATCACCAAGGCTATAATAGCTGGAGATAAACGGGGATATGTGAAAAAATCGCATTTTGAACACTTTTTTCCTCTATCCTCTAAGGCTTCCATAAGGCCGCCACATCGCCCACAATATTTACTAGTCAGCTCAAACTCTACAAGTTGCACTGCTCTTCCGGCAAGGGCCAGCATCCTCTCATCAACTTTCCCTATAAGGTCTCTTAAGAGGACCAATTGTAGTTCTTCATGTAATTCTTCATGAGACTCAAGCCCTATAGCATAGCATAGTTTTTCATTAAGTTCTCCTATATATTGTATGGTCTTTTTGTCTTGTGGGCTTTCAATATTTTCATGGAGGATCGTTGGAGAACCAGTTGAGTTCAGAAGACCTGTTACTACTTTTCCGTTATGGATGTATATGTAACAAGAAGGTCTCTCTTTCAAATTAGCAGGTAATGGATAAGTAAAATCAAGCTCATCATTAGAGAAAGGCATTCTTTGGCACATATGCTGATAATATCTATTTTGTCAATTTAATCTATTGGTCATAGAAATAGCTAAATAAAAAAGGATAATGGTCAATATGAGTAGAGGGTTTTTAAAGTCCCTTCTTTTTGCCCCTCTTCTCCATTTTTTCTCTCTTTTTTATCATTGAATATCCTACTCCAAATGCTATCAAAATGCTGACAAGTCCAATTCCGATGTAGGGAAGTATGCTCTTCTTTTGTACTTCAAACTCAAGCTTTTCAGTTCCCACATGAGCTTCATAAATACCTTCTTCTGGAGACATGTAAGTGAAGTTCAACGAGGCACTTTCTCCGATTTCTAGGGCAACTGTTTGAGTATCAACCACCGATCCATTGATCTTTAGTTGTACTTTTTCTTCTCCTGCTGCAGTACCTATGTTTGTTATCTCTGTTGAAAGGCTCATATTTTTTTCTTCAGTAGGGTCAATGGGCATGATTTTAATTCCGGAATATACGAATTTAGGCTCACGAACAATGACTTCTAGGTTGTATTCCGCAGGGAGGAATCCATCAGGAACCGTTTTGATTTTGTGAATTCCTGGATCTTTTACTTTATATTCCAGTTTTCCTTCATCAGAAGTATTGCCAATGATTTTCCCATCATATAATAATTGGACTCCAGGTACCGATTCGCCACTTAAAGATTTCACTGTGGATAATGTGACTTTGTCTTCTTCATACACTTTTTCAGCAGATATCTCTATGCTGATCTTTCGAGTTTCATCATCTCTTGCAATAACTTCTATTTCCTTTGATGCTGATACAAATCCATCCTTAGATGCAATGACCTTAAACTTACCATCTTTGGATGCAGCGTATTTAATAATGCCTTCCTCTGAAGTTATACCTAATTCTTCTTGGTTGATACTAACAACAACATTTCCTACAGCTCCTCCCCGTGAGGAAACTTCTATGCTGACAGTTTCTCCTTCTATGATCGTTTTAGGAATATTAATGTCTAGTGATTCAAGAGGGGTTGTATTTCTCTCTATGAATGGGTAATATTTTAGGTCATTGGAATCCGCTACACGAAACTGCATGTTGCCCATGATATCTATTGATTTATCTCTTGAAAGAGAGATCTCATCTGTGTTTTTCATGGTGATCCCCTCAGCAGAAAAATCAGTCACTTCCATTATTCCATATTTTTCCTTGATGTCTATGGCTATGTATTCCTGAGAAACCTGGAATATTCCTTTAACAAAAACAGCATTAGTTTCAGTGCCTTTGAAAATATCCTGTAAGTGTACAACTATCAGGGGTACGTCTTCGATACTACCGATATTTGATATATACACGTAATCTTCATTTGAAGCTACTGTGTCGCTATCTACCATGCTACCATTTTTGTAAAGAGAAAGAAATACGCTGCTTCCATCAGTGTCTACTTCCTTTACTTCTAATTCGTAGCCTTCTTCCAACAGTAATGAAGATCCTGAATATACTCTTTTTTTCTCTTCGTTATCTATCAGCACTTTTGCAAGCTCACCATTTGAAACAAGGCTTACGCCATCTGAAAACTTATTCTCGGGGTAGCCTGCAAAATATTTGTCTGCAAGGAACCCTATAACTTCGAATTCTCCCCACTCGTCATGTTCAAACCTTACTTCTTCAGGTTTGCTTTTATATTCAAGTTTATTTTTCTCTATAGTTCTATCATCGATCTCTTCAACGGTAAGTGATTCTGTGCCAATACCTTCATCAATATTATAATAGAAACCTTCAAAGTTCATGGGTGTCCACTTGAATTCTTCTTCTGCTACTGAACCCCTTAGGACATAATTTCCGGGCTTGGACATTTCTATCATGGGTGCAAATCTAAGTGTATTGTTATTAGCCACTATCAATTTGAGTTTTCCCATAATGTCAAGAGTATCTCCTTTTGTAAGTATTATCTTCTCCTGGTTCCTCATTGTTATCTTTTCAGGGGATATGGAGGTGATTTCCATTTTTCCGTAAGTATCACTTGAATTGATACTTGAGAGCTCGTCAGATATCTGGAATACGCCATCTATGAATATTGCATTTGTCTCTGTTCCTTTGAAGATGTCATCCAGGTGTACCGCAATGATGGCTACTTCATCATTTAAACCTAGGTCCTTTTTATAGGTATAATCGCTATTTGATCCCACAAAATCAGTGTTAATGTGTTCCCCATTCTTGCTAAGATCAATTAGCACTTTTTTTCCATTTTTATCTACTTCTCTTATTTCCAGCTCATAGCCTTCTTCCAGTATAAGTGAGGAACCAGTGTAAAGCGATTTTCTTTCATTGTTATCAATCAATATTTTTGAAAGCTTTTCATTTGCCATAAGGCTAATATTGTCGCTGAAATCAGTGTTAGAATATCCTGCAAAATATCTTTCGGCCATAAAACCAATTGCTTGATATTCTCCCCATTCAGTATATTCAAAATCACTATTTACAGGTCTTGTTTCGTAGATCATATTTTCAGCACTGATTGTTCTCTCTTCGCTATTGCTGAGATTTACTGTAAGATTTTCAGATCCTTCTCCTGTATTAAAATCGTAGTAAAATCCAGAGAAACTCTGAGGTGTCCATGTATATTCAAAGCTTAAATTTAGATTTTCGTCCCATATTCTATTCCCAGTGGAATTTGTAGAAACAGCATCGCTTATACCACATAGTATTATAAGACAGAATAAAGCTCCGCCTATGATAACTTTCTTAAATTCACGCAACTATGACCATCTCCTAAATAACCATTCAAAGTAAAGAGCTGATCATTTATTCTATCGGTTTTTACTCAGAATGGACATTCATCCTCAGTGATACTATATAGTTTAATTATATATTAATATTTATTTATTGCCATATTATAAAATCTTCATGTATCCTTCTTAAAAAAAGAAAATACTTTTTACTTTTCTCTTTTTTCCATAATCTCTATCGACTTCAAGCAGCAATAGGATTATATATCAACACGATATTATGAGCGGCATCAGTTTATATTCCGTTAGGATATGCAGTCCATCCCCTTCAAGGGGAGTGTCGACAAATGTGTCGAGGCTACAGGATACAACGTATCCCTAAGGAGGACATAAATTATGGCAGATGAAGAAATAAGACATCTAGTCCGTATCATGAATACTGACCTCAAAGGTGAAATGCCTGTTGAGTATGCATTAACTGGTATTCCTGGTATTGGAAGAAGAACCTCAAAGATTCTTGTGGAAAGCACTGGTATAGACCCATTGGCAGTAATTGGCTATCTCCCTGATGAGGATGTTGCAAAGCTTGATCAGGCTATCAGTGGTTTTGAGCAGTCCATGCCTACATGGATGCTAAACAGACAGAAAGATCTTTTGACCGGGGAGGACAAGCACCTTCTTGGACAGGATATCCTGCTTACATTGAGGGAAGATCTGAACACTCTTAAAAAGATCAGGTGCTACCGTGGTATAAGGCACGAGCGTGGTCTTAAGGTAAGGGGTCAGAGGACAAAATCCACTGGTAGACGTGGCAGCACCATTGGTGTAAGCAAGAAGAAATGATAGGGTGATTTTATGGGATATCCAGGAAAGAAGAGAAAGAGTTATGATACGCCTAAGCATCCGTGGCAGGCTGCCAGGATGGCTGAAGAGGTAGAGCTTATTAAGACTTATGGTCTGCGTAACAAAAGGGAGCTGTGGAAGTCACAGAGTGTCCTCAGGCGATTCAGGGCAGATGCCCGCAGACTCTTGGCAGAGTCCGCAGAAACTGAACACATGACTGGCCACCTTAAACTTGAGGCTGAGCAGATCCTTGAAAGACTTACCAGTTATTCAATATTGAAAGTCGATTCAAATATTGATGATATTCTTGGATTGAAGGCCAGTGCCCTTCTTGAGCGCAGGTTGCAAACCCAAGTCCACAGGCTTGGACTTGCCCGTACTCCTAAGCAGGCAAGACAGTTCATTACTCATGGTCATATTGCCATCAATGGTCAGAAGGTTACAGTACCTGGAATGATGGTCACCAAGGAACAGGAAATGCTAATCGATTATTATGGAACTTCTCCATTGCTTGAGGAATCTCATCCGGAAAGGCCTGCCCAGGTAGCTAAATCCATAGCTGGGCATGATTAAGGAGGTATGAATATGGCAAATGGAACATGGGGTGTTGCTCACATCAAGAGCTCATTTAACAATACTATCATCACTATTACTGATATGACTGGTGCCGAAACGATTGCAAAATCTTCAGGTGGAATGGTTGTAAAGGCAGCACGCGATGAAAGTTCTCCTTACACTGCAATGCAAATGGCAAGCCAGCTAGCTGATATACTCAAAGATAAGAACATTGAAGGTGTACACATAAAGGTGCGCGCTCCCGGAGGCAATAAGCAGAGGAGTCCAGGTCCTGGTGCTCAGGCTGCAATTAGGGCTTTTGCGAGAGCAGGTATTAAAATTGGAAGGATCGAGGATGTAACGCCTGTACCACATGATGGTACTCGTCCAAAAGGCGGAAGGCGTGTATAATCCCTCTGTTCATGAAGGAAATAAGCATATGACGATGGAAGTAGACATACTGGAGCTCTCCGATAGGTCTGCAAAGTTTGTATTGTCAAACACCACTGCTGCGTTTGCGAACGGTATTCGCAGGGCTGCTCTAGCGGATGTTCCTACGATCGCTATTACTGAGGTAAATATCTACAACAATACCTCAGTTTTGTATGATGAGCAGCTTGGCTTACGCCTGGCACTAATCCCACTTACTTCTAATCTGGAGGATTTTGTTCCTAAAGATGAATGTAATTGCGGTGACTTCTGTCCGGCATGTCAGGTTTCTCTTACACTCAGTGCAGAAGGCCCCAGAATAGTGTATTCTAGGGATCTTGTGTCTTCTGATGATAAGGTACAAGCAGCTGATCCAAACATTCCCATTGCTGATCTGCGAGAAGGGCAGAAAATTGTGCTTGAAGCTATAGCTCAAATGGGGTATGGTAGCAAGCATTCCAGGTGGCAGGCAGGAGTGGCATGCGGCTACAAGAACATGCCAAAGATTGAGTTCAATGGCTGTGATCAGTGTGGTGCATGCATAAGCGAGTGTCCCGTGGATATCATAAAAATGGGTACAAATAGCGCTGAGGTGTCTCAGGAAGATATGCTTAAATGTACTCTTTGCAGATTGTGTGAAGGAATTTGTGATATTGATGCCATAGATATCAAAACTGATGAACATTCTTTCATCTTTACAATGGAATCAGATGGCTCTTATATCATGAAAGAATTAATCATAAACGCCGCTAATATTATAAAAGACAAAGCCACAAATTTGGCTGTGATCTTGTCGGCACTCTAAACCAACAGATTTATATAGGAGGTTGCTCTCTCCTATATTGTTCTTTCCCCATGCGCGGGGGTTGCCCAGCCAGGTCAAAGGCGCTAGGTTGAGGGCCTAGTTTCGTAGGAATTCGTGGGTTCGAATCCCATCCCCCGCATCTTTAACACAATTATTGAGGTTGTCAAATTTATTTTTGGCTTTTTTCACTAACTCTAATATATACCTTATATTCAG
>DAKU01000059.1:0-16051 GCA_002508425.1 Methanosarcinaceae archaeon UBA470 | reverse complement strand
GGACGATCTAATACTAGGGAACCAGTGTTCAAGTCAAATTCCGCGCACGGTGCTAGCAGGGCAATTATGAATCTTTTCACTGTCCCTTTTCTCTAAAGCCTTTAGGAGAATTGCACTCCTCCTTTTCATTACACGCTTCTTTTCCTGAAGACGGTCTTGGTATATTCTTATGGAACGCAGTAAATCGATCTTTCTGAACTCCGGCCAAAATGGAGCACAAAAATACGTGGCACATTCATTGCCAGATGTTTGCCATGGGAGAAAATTGGATACTCGCTCATCTCCTCCAGTACGGATTATAAGGTCAACGTTGGGGACAGCATTCCCTCCGACAGGATAGAGGTGATTAGAAATGGTGTTTTCTGTGATATCTTCTGGGTCGAGTTGTCCAGTGTCAACCTTTTCAGCGATTTTGCGCACTGCTTGGACTATATCTTGTCTGCCGCCATACGCGATAGCTACGTTAAGATAAAACCTATCGTAGTTTGCAGTACATCTTTCAGCTTCTTTTATAGACCTTTGCAGACTGGCTGGAAGCATTTGCAAGTCTCCTATGGCTCTAATGTGCATTTTTCTTCGATGAGTGCGCTCATCTTGACAAAGATCATCAAATTTGAGTCCTATAAGTTCAAAGAGTTTTTGCTTCTCATCTGCGGACCTGTTGAAGTTCTCGGTTGAAAATGCATAGACGGTAAGTTGCTTAACGCCTATTTCATGGGACCACTCAATTACTTTTTCAGTTATGCTGGCTCCCCTTACATGTCCATAATTTGTAAGTTTGCCTACTCTATTGGCATACCTGCGATTCCCATCCATTATTATTGCAATGTGTTCAGGAACATATGAATGTGCGATCTCTTTTGATAGGAGGTGCTCATATGTGTGATATACAATCCCACTTAAATATTTTAATATAAAAATCCCGACCTAAGTTTTTTTCCACCCATTTGCAACACGTACAAATATGGAAATTACTTGCATCTATTCTATAAAAAGATTACTTTGAAGTGTTTTACTTTAGTCCTTTTCAATAGTTCTCAAGTACTGAACGAACAACACTCCTGTAATCCTCTTTTAGAAGATATATATTATGGTCACCTGTCACGTCGATGCTGAGGATTCCAAGTCTTGTGTTCATTAAGCCGACCATGGCAGAAACTCCTCTGTAGCTTACATTAAAATCAGTTTTATTGAGGTACCCGTACACATCACCGGTTGTGAACTTGTCTCCTTCAAGAAAAAGCTGCAATACTACTTTGCGAATGCCGGTATCATCTCTGCTGAGATATTTTATGAGCCTCTCCCTCACGCGGTCCTCTATCGTTTCCAGTACAAACACCTCGTTTTTTTTATATGCGATTTAAGGTTATAAAGTTATTGTGATTTATATAAATTAAACTGCTATTGGTTGCCAAACTTGAAGTACGTATATCATTCTTGCATATATAATTTGGGTTTTAGAGTGGAATCTTTTCCACTACCATCCCGCCAGGAAATGGATATTTTTCAATAATGCACATTTCTTTTACATCTGCTACGATTTCCATTTTTATCTCTTCAAGTATCCAGGCGGCTATGTGTATCTCTTCTTTGTTTATCTGGAACAATTCCTCGGGTACGCCTAATAATGACAATAGATCAGCTACTCGTTCTGTAGAATTTACCTCACCATTGCATGTTATTACTCCATATACAAGGGTCCCATCTTCTGTCACCTCATCAAATTCTCTAGCAGTTCTTTCAGCTATGCGCAGCAATCTTCTTCGAAGTTGTACAGCATCTTTGTACCGGGAGGTACATAAGTGCCCCTTTCCAGTGGTTTGTAAGATTTCCATGCCAATAGCATATGATCCGGCCACAGCATTTGAGATCTCATCCCGCAGCTCATAGCCCCTGAGTTTCATTGCCTCAGAGTTTGTATCTGCGAATTCAAGTTCATTCATATTGAGGAAGCAGCCCAATTCATTTGCTATTGTGGATACTTTGTTTGCTCCTTCTATCGCCGGGATCTCCATACCTACTTCCATTCCGGCATCCATAGCTTTTTTGATGGAATCCGAGTAGTTTTCCATTTTATTATTCCATATATCTACAGGAGGATGGAATCTGATCTCGTCAAGTCCGGCTAATGCAAGTTTTTCCAGTATGTTCTTGTCTAAAGGCAAAGCAGTGTATAGATGAATATGATGCTCTTTTCCAAACTCTGATTTGAGTAGTTTTATATATCTTAGTACTTTCTCAGGTTTGAGCAAAGGTTCCCCACCGGTAATTCCTGTACCTAGTGCCCCCATCTGTCGTGCCTCTTCTATTATGTCATAATCTGAGCTGACAAGTCTTTCATTTGCAAATGTAACATCTGCTTTTCTTTCATTAGAAAGTGGGCAATAAAAACAGTTTTTTCCACAGATGCCCGTCACAAAAAGCACCATTTTCGCTCCTTCCTGACATAATTTGCAACCTTTGGAAAGATATGAATAATAAGAATCAGCTTCTCCCTGAGATATATTCCGCATGATGGCGCAACCATTGATTTTATCGTATATATCTGTTGTTTTGTCCATTTACCTTAAATACCTTTATCTCTTTGCTATTGCTTAGTGTCAAGCAAAGGGTACATAGTAGTTTCCGGCTGTAAAAAATGTGGTAGATGCAGGGCTATTTGTCCACTTTTTGCTCTTAAAAGAAACTCTGATGACAGGCCAAAGATTGACCATGATCTATGTGACCGATGCATGCTTTGTGTTAAATGCTGTCCCAACAAGGCCCTGATCTATATGGAATAATGTGTCATAGTGATTTGAGTATATCTATCACAAGATTTCTTCAGATAAATCCTCTGAATATTATCCTTGAGGCTATTGCAGAAGCAGAGAAAACAATTACTGATATTGGCAGTGCTCTGGAGAGTTCATACATCATCTGACTTTTATCCCCTCCATATTCAATAGCTGTTGAGAATCGGACCATAATTGTAGTGATAAGTATCAGGTATATGCCTATTGCCAGCATGAACATATTTGGGCCAATGGAAAGTTCCAGGCTATCAGGAGAGATATCCGCAGGTCCGGGGATCACATTCGGTGGCAACCTGGATATGCTGTGTGCTACGTTTTGTAGGATCTTTGCAATGACCTCTGACAGTGCAATTGTCACTCCTGCTATAAGTGGTGCAAATATACATGCAGTTGACTTCATCGTAGATGTCATCTCATAAAGTGATTCTTTTATATGCCTCTCTACTTCCTGCAAGTCGGTCATGTGGTCCGCGAGCTTCACTATGGCCACACCTGCAGCTTCATGGCTTTTATGTACACTTTCCAGGAATAGTTTCATAGTAGTGTTTATTCTTTCCGAATAGACATTTTTAAATGCGCCGTAATCCTCATCGAATATCGCACTATGCAGGTCACATCTCATACATGCAACGTTCATGGCAATTTTCTCAAATGGCTCGCATATGGAGGCTCCTTTCATATTGGCAGCTGTATGTACAAAAGCCTCTTCTGCAGACCTCCCTTCTGATATTCTTCTGCCAAGAATGAACAATGCATCTGCAAATTCATTTTCCATAGCAATTATTTTGTCGCGTATTTTCTTATATGGAGCATATGCAGCATTAAGATACCATGAACAGGTAATGCTCATGCCCACTAATATCAACAGTGCAGTGGGCACTAAACCTTCAAGTACAGCTGTTGAAATAATGCCATAAGGATTTCCAGCGTATAGCAATATATATCCCGTACTGCATAACGCAATACCAGCGGTTAATGCAAAAATGAGTTCTTTTTTTCTTTTAGATGGCAGCCCCTCCAGTTCAGGATGTGTGTCTGATATTTTCTGAGGCACGAAAGATGCCGGTCGTTGCATAAGCACATATTCTGCGTAGATAAATGTGATCAATGGCAATATTATATCATATGTTAATACCAGGCTCGTACTTGTAATGCGTATTCCTACAACAGCCATTGCAGGTAGCAGCGCGACCAGAGCGAGGGGTATGAGGATGAATATTGAGTATAGTACATACGTGGGGATCTTTAGTTTTGCAGCGTAGCTCTCCATGAGGTTCCGGGTTCCATCTAAAATGATATCCAAAGACCGGTTGAGAGTTAAAGTACGCTGTGCAGGATCAGTTTCGCTCATGGAGCTTCTTATGAGGTGTAACGACCTTTTGAAATGTTCGCTGTTCTTACCCCACATCTCTGAGAACTGGACCACAGCATCATCCATGCCAGCATATACTCGTAAATGGAGGTTCCATAGCATCTTCCGCAAATCTCTGGCAAGAGGTCTATTTGAGTTCTCTGCAGCGAAATGCACTGCTTTTTCCATGTTAGGGACTATCTTCATTGACATTACTACGTAGCTCATTACTTCAGGCATGTCTCCCAGTGATGTTATCCTCATGTGCCGCGCATGTATCTTCACATATTCACTGAAATACCACAATGCTGTGATTGGTATGGTCAGGCTTATAATCGCGATTGCTGCGAGTATTCCAGATGAGAATGTGGTGAGCCTGAAAAATAAAACATCTGTCAACAATACAATAAAGAATAGCCCTGCAGATCCAATATAGGAAAAAAGTGTTGTTTCGTAAGGTTCCAGATCAAACCCTGTATAAACAAGAGAATTTATATATTCCTGGCTAACCGCTTTTTCAGTTTTCTTTTTAAATTCTTCATGATCTTTGATAAATCTGGAGAAATATCTCCAGGTAAATTTACAGCCACTGTAGTACCAGTTATCATTATGCATCATAGCCACCTTGTACTACTTCAGCCAATGATCCAGTGTATAGTGTTTTGTCTTTTGTTGCAACAGACTTCTCTTTATCCTTGGTAGCTACTATCTGTTCAAACCACGTACACCATCTTTCATATACGCGTTGCATGTCAGGTTTGCCGGAACTCTCCTTTTCCTGTTCCATTAGCATCCAGAACATGTTATTTGCGGCAGATACAAATTCAGCCTCAAGGAATGACGGATCTGTTTTACCGTATTCCGCCATTTTCAATTTCATACTTGCACGGATACGAATGTTCTTTGAAGCTTCATCCACGGATATGCCCCATTTTCTTGCAATTTTCCGAATCAATCCAGATTGTCCTCTATCAAGCAGGTCGGTTGGTACCAGTGAATTGACCGAGGCATCAAAAGTAAGGATGTCAGAGAAGACACTGTATGTGTTCTCAGAATCCCATACTTCATTCACTTCAGCGACCTGTATTACTTTACGTTTTGTTGCCATACTGCCAGCTATGCGGGTATTAGAGCAGACTATTACAGCATCTGTGGCTTTGAAAGATGCAGGAGGTACTCCAAGGGTATGTACTATTCTTTCATAGACCGCATTTGTGGATGCACCATGGATAGTTCCTATTACTGAATTCCCTGCTGTACCTACCTGCATTGCTTCATATAGCATTGCGACTTCAGGCCCTCTCACTTCGCCGATAACAAGAGAGGAACTGCCAAGCCTAAGGGACGCACGCAGGGCTGTGGAAGGTTCTATCTCAATACTTGATTTCACGATGGAAGACTGAGCATTCAGGCCCTGTGCTTTCCATCCGAGCTTTTGCAATTGTTCAAGAGGTATTTCCGGCGTGTCTTCTATGGTCAATATTCTGTATTTTTGTGGCATTTCCATAAGCATAGCACATAAAAGAGATGTTTTGCCTGCTCCCACTCCTCCGGCTATTAGCACTGATGCATGCCCATCCATCATGAAGCTAAGCAGGCCTGCTGTAAGAGGAGTAATAGCATCAGTATTGATAAGTTTGGGCAATGTCCAGGGAGTCTTTGCATGTTTTCTAAATGCATAGGCCATTCCTTTTGCACTTAATGGGTCGCCTATCACCGAGACACGTACTCCATATTCTTTAAGCGCCATTTCCAGGACAGGTGTGGCTTCTCCAAATGGTCTTCCGCTTATCGTCCTGAATCTTGAGACCATGGAATCCATTTCTTCCTGTGACAGAAAAATGTTAGTAGTGCATTCTTCTCCATTCATTACCACGTTAACAGGATTTTTATCCGCAGGCGCATTGACATATATGTCTGTGACTCTTTCATCGGATAACAGATCTTCTAGAATGCCAAGTCCTGTTGTGTACTTTGCCAGCAGGTCAGAATACATGTCCAGTTGAGAAGGTGCTAAAACCAGTTTTTTGACTGTACTCTCTTCATGGAGCAATTTTTTGCAAAGCCTTCTGAAATATTCTCTTGAAAGACTTGGGTCCGCAAAATTCATGTCTTCCGGCCTATGCTTGATCATTCGATTACGCACACTTTCAATGAGCAGAAGTTCTTCAGGCTGCATATTGTATTCTACAGGGTTTACTACATACAGTTTTTCAGGTTTATCGGTAAACTCATAGATGGATATAGGTAATTTTCTCCCATCATTTCTTTGTACATCATAGCATTCAAAAAAAATAGTGTTCACTGGTGGCTCAGTATAGATTCTGGAAGTTGAGAACAAAGGACGTACATATGGTTGGAAATTTTTTTCATAGTCAAAAGCCCTATCTGACTCGCACAGAAAAATATTCAGCAATGGCAGAATCCTTATTTTTATTTCATCTAATGTATCCTGAAAATTCTCCAGGCATTTGTCACACTCTGGATAAGCTACCCTTTCAGTTTCACATTTAAATTGTTCTATCGCTCTTTCCGTATCCTTATAAGCTTTAATCGGTGACTCTTTTGCTGAATTGATAACTTGCTCTATTGCTTCTTTTCTGTTCTTTGTACAGGTATCTTTGGAATTATGTATGCAATTGTACGATACAGTTCTAATGTTATCATATGGTCGCAAGTAATCTTCTAAGTGGGCAAGAGAGTATATTTTTTGGAGTATGGCTCCATCATATTCCCTGTCATATAGATTTGAGAGTACTAGTCTTTCCGCTAATGTTTCTTTAAGTAATATCTGGAATATGTTTGATCTGCATGCAGGATTATTGAGCGTAGAATCTCTTTTGCATTCCCCACATTCTATAATTATAGTATTTGTATTCCTGTTTTTCTTAATTCTATATGTGCATTCTTTATTTTTTACTTCTTTTTTCTGGCGAGTTATAGAAGCAATTAGCTCGTTGAGATTAACCCGTGTCTTGTCGCTGTTAGGATCATCAGGTAATCTTGAGCTTGTCTGTTCTTTATCAGCCGGTTTAATCCCAATATGTGTAAGTAAGAAATGTATTTCGTTTTTCATATTTCTACATCATCTTTATTATTTTTATATTCATACTTTATACGCAAATACATACAAAAACTTTTCTGTTAATTTGGAACCGGTAGTTGGTTGACAAGGTGTGTTTTCATATAATCTATCATTAAATATCTATATAAAAGCAAGAGTATTTATTCTATAAATATTATATTATTATGTATGAAGCTCATTGTGATGATCCCAGCCTACAATGAAGAAAAAACCATTCAAAAAGTGATCAAAGAGATACCCCGTAAAATAGAGGGAATAGATAAAGTAGAAGTTCTTGTAATAAATGACGGTTCTACAGATTCTACTATTAAAGCTGCATCAGAAGCGGGTGCAGACTATGTTATATCTCAAAAGGAAAACCGTGGATTGGCATTTGCTTTCCGTACAGGACTAGAAGCATGTCTGGAAAGGGGAGCTGATATAATTGTGAATACCGATGCAGATTTCCAATATAACCAAAGTCAAATACCTGATCTGATTGCTCCTATTCTTCAAGGCAAAGCTGATGTGGTATTAGGTTCCCGTTTTAGTGGGCATATAGAATACATGCCACCTCAGAAAAAAATCGGTAATATCCTGGCTACCCGTGTGACACGTATGGCTTCCGGTTATCCCGTGACAGATGCACAAACGGGCTTTAGAGCCTTCACAAGGGATGCTGCACTAAGAATGAACATTCTGGCTGACTATACATATGTCCAGGAAACCATTATGCAGGCTGTTAATCATAACTTGACCTTGGTTGAGATCCCCATTGAGTTTAGGAAAAGAGAAGGTAATTCAAGACTTATGTCAGGAGTCTTCCATTATGCTCAGCGTGCTACTGCTGTGATCTTACGCACATATCGTGATTATGAACCAATGAAGGTCTTTGCTTCCATAGGTTTTGTGTTTCTGGTTACCGCAGCGTTATCAGGAGTAACGGTATTGGTTCAATATTTAACTACCGGCGTTGTAGTTCCAAATATCTCTTACGCAATACTTACAACAATGCTATGTTTAACTGGTTTACAGGTCCTTGTGTTCGGTCTGATAGCTGATATGCTGAAATATCAGAGAATACGAGAGGAAGAAATATTGTACCGTTTAAAGAAAATAGGGATGGAATAATTGTGATTTAGTCAGATTCACTTATTGCAACGATCCATTATGAATATCATTGTAACAACATCATCTTTTCCAAGGGATAAAGATGACTATAAAGCCCGATGGATATTGGAATTGGGGCAAGAGTTTTTGAAAGAAGGCTTGATCCCATCCATTTTATGTCCACATGTGGCAGGTTCCAAGGCTTACGAAGTAATAGATGGCATAGAAGTATATCGATTCAGGTATGCGCCAGAAAGATATGAATCACTTGGGTATGGGAATTTTTTGCCACATGAAAAATGCAGTTCCCGTATTGGTGTTCTAATTCAGTACTGCTTCAATTCTATATTGATAGCCAGTATGCTATTTTTTATGTTCTTAAGCCTCAGTAGGCTCAGGAAGAAGAAGAACGCTGAACTTATTTTCTCTAATTGGGCTTTTCCTGCTGGTCTTGTCTCTGCAGTATATCGACAGATATCAGGTGTACCTTCTGTTCTGAAAGTATATGGGACTGACCTGGTGTTTCTTAAAAGGTTCAAATTAGGGTCATTGGCTAAATATATCCTTAATAAGCATGATTCGGTAATAGCTATCAGTGACTATACCAAAGATTATGCACTGAGTTTTGGTGCAGACCCTGACAAGATATCAGTATTCCCGGTTGGCAGCAACTATCCTATCATACATTCTCCAGTATCATTGGATAACTTTAAAAGAAAGTTGTGTCTATCAGGCAGACCTGTCATATTTACTGTGCACAGATTAATCCCACTAAAAGGAACATCTTTTTTGATAAAGGCAATGAGCAAAATAGTCTCCGTTCACCCCGATGCATTGCTAGTCATAGGAGGTGAGGGTCCGGAGCGCAATATGCTAGAATCTCTTACCATTAGCAATCATCTTGAAAATAATGTGCTGTTTACAGGTCTGGTTCCAAATGAAGAGCTTCCTCTCTTTTATGAAGCATGCGATGTATATGTAATACCTTCTATTACCGACAAGTGGGGAAATGCAGAAGGTTTGGGTATGCCTGCTCTAGAGGCAATGAGCTATGGAAAACCGGTTGTAGGATTTGATTCAGGTGGTCCGGGTCTGACCATTACTAATGGATTGAATGGATTCAAAGTTCCTGAAAAGGACTGGGAAGCCATGGCAGATAAGATTATTCTTTTGCTCTCTGATCCAGTTTTAAGAAATAAGATAGGTGTTACTGGTAAGTCAATATTCAATGATGAGTACCGCTGGAACAAAGTTGGACAACGTTATGCGGAGGTGCTTAATAATGCAGTTAAAGGGTAACATTGTCATTCCAAGATTTGAATATCAGTTCATTATCTTTTCACTATGGTTTGTATGCATTTCATGGGCTGCCAATTTAATGGCAATGTTTTCTCTTTTCTACGAACACATACTTCTTGCAGCATTACTGTTGATCACAGCAGTTGCTGTATTTTTTTTTCACACGAAGCATTCTGCATCCAGTGGTACATCAAGACAGAACGCGCTAGTTTTAATATTTGTCATACTGTTTTCTATCTTTACTTCTCTCTATTTCCATGATACGCTATACGGCGGGAGAGATCCAGGTATCTATTCAACTAATGCCATTTATCTTTCCGAGCATCACACAATGCTGCTCGAGTCTTCTATAAATGATCTTATTCCGAGTTTTCTATCTCCGAACAATTACATTAAGATGAGTGATGGTAGACTCCTTTCTCAGTTTCATTTTGGGTACATTTCATGGGTGGCCATTTACTACAGTCTTTTTGGCCTGGCTGGTATACAGTTTAGTAATCTTCTTCCTTTATTTGTTGGGCTGATAAGTATCTATCTAATTGGAAAAGAACTAAGGAATTCGTATGTGGGTTTAGGTGCAGTTCTAACCCTTTCCGCTACATATCCCCTTATATGGTTCTCACGGCAGACTGTGACTGAAATATTCTTCATGGCATTCTTCTGGTTTGGGGTGTTGTGTTGCCTGTATATTCAGCAAAGAAGACATAACCTCTATTACATTTCATCGTTGCTCGCTTTCGGGATGCTGCCATTTATACGTATAGAGGGGTTGATCCTTTTCGGATTCTATTTCTTATTTCTGCTATACGATTTTTCATCTAAGGGTATGTGGACACCAAACCAAAGGACAACAAGCAATAAAGGCCTCGATTATTTTTCAGGTACCGAAAATCACGACAGGTTCCATTTCCTGAAAAACAAATTCCCTGTACTGCTATGGTTTGTATTCATACTGACTTCGGCATTACTGCTCTATTATTACTTTTTTATGCAAACAAGGTACTTAGGGGTCATAGATGCAGTATTTGCTCACTTTTCAGGTAGTATAACTTCATCTGCTACAGATACAGTTTCATTGGACAAAACAGCTATCAGATATCATTTCCCTGAATTTGTATACATGGCATTGTCTGAGTATAATCTTCAGTTACCATTGATTTCCATTTTCCTGGTTTTCATTGCTTCTATACTTCGCATGGATACTAATTACAAAAAGCAGCTTCTTGTAATTTTCTTTATGCTTCCTGGTTTTCTTTATCTACTCTCTCCTTTCATTACTTTGGACCAGCCCTGGTTTTTGAGGAGATATGTAGCTACTACTATACCAGGGGCTTTTTTACTCATGTCTCTTCTAATACATGATCTCTCTAAGCAGAAAACAGTGTATATCGGCCTTATGTCTTTGATCATGATACTAAACATTTATACAGCTTATCCAATCTTGTTCTTTTCTGAGAACCAAGGAATGATAACAAATGTAGGGAAAATTTCTAATAACGTTGATTCGAATGATCTGGTACTAGTGGATCGATATGCTGCAGGCTCATACAAACTGGCTGATCCATTCTTTTTCGTGTACTCAAAGCCAGCCCTTTGGTGGGATGCTAATTCTCTTGGAAAGCTCAAGAACAGTCTTAATGCTTCCCGTTTTGATACGGTATATATACTGACAAATGAAGCAACTCCTCTTGAAAAATACTTCAATCCTGTAGAGTTAGAACTTGTTTACAGCCAGCCTGTTACTTTGGAACAGCTTGAGGTCACAGTGGATCTGAATCACTATCCTCACAGAGAAGCAGATGTTTATGATATGGATTATTCCATAGCTCGCCAACTTATGGAAAGACCAACAAATATTGTAACAAGGAACTTCAATTTAAAATTGTATAAGGTTACAGACAGTTCGAATATGTTTATGTGATATTTTAAAGGTGATTTATATGAATATAGGTATGATCAATACTGCCCAACCTTACACAGGTATTGGAAATTATTCTTTTTCTCTGTTTGAAGCTCTTAAAGGCTTAGTAAATATCGATCATGTGTTCTTTGACAGCAAGCAGTTTACTGTAAGTGAACTTACCACATCAAACAAAATTGCAAGTACAAGAAGGATACCTCTTGTAGATAATAATCCTTTTTTTTATTACCGGATGCAAGGTCATATTCCAAAATATGATCTATATCTCCTTACTAACCAGAATATCTCTTTTTTCAATGTAGCACCTAAAGTAATTACCTGTCATGATATCATACATGAAATGTATCCTGCAAGTAAAATGCATCAGATGGCAGGTAAAATTATGTATAAAGGTCTAAAGGACGCGGAGCATATAATTACTGATTCTGATGCCACTGCAAGTGATCTGCAATGTAAATATGGGATATCCGAAGAAAAAATGACCACTGTCTATCTTGGGATAGATCATGAAATGTTCAGACCTGTTGAGGAAGTTTCTTCAATATGGTCAAAGTACAATCTTGCAAAAGATAAGGAATATATTCTGCACATTAGTTCTGAGCAGCCAAGGAAAAACGTCGAAGGTATCATTAAAGCATTCTACAGATTGAAAAAAGAATCCGGAAGAAAGGACCTTATTCTATTGAAGGCAGGAGAACCCCAATACCCACAGGACAGGAAAAATATCATGTCGTTGATAACCTCCCTTGGTCTTGAAAATGATGTCCTTTTCCTTGGAAGGGTTTCCACTGAAGACCTTGTTAGATTATATTGCATTGCTAAGATGTTCGTTTTCCCATCATTTTACGAGGGCTTCGGACTTCCGGTCATAGAGGCTATGGCATGTGGATGCCCGGTCATCACATCCAGTGTGTCATCATTGCCAGAAATTGCTGGTGATGCTTGTATTATCGTGGATCCAGAAGATTACCAGAAACTGAGTTCCTCTATGCTTGAATTGCTCCAGGATGATGATCTGAGATCTTCCCTTATTAGCAAGGGAATTAATAGGGCTGCTCAGTTCTCATGGGAAAGATGCGCTAGTGAAACTGCAAAAGTATGTACGTGTGTTCTTGAAGGGATTTGATCTTAAAGCCCTTCTTTTTTCCTGATTTTTCTTCCAACTATATCGATAAATCCTGTAATTATCACACAGAGCAGTATTACCGTAGTATCCACGTGTGAGCTTACTGAACCATATTGTATTTCTTCTGCTATCTGAAGGATCATAAAACTTGCAATTAATACCAGACATAGACGACGATTAAATTCCATTATTTTCAGGTACTTTTCGTTCCTTCGTCTCTCTTCTGTTCTATTTGCAGAAGAAGTATTTCTATTTGCATATGTCAGAAGGATTGCTATGCATACAATGGACATAAACAGGCCAATATATACAGGTATAGAACTACTTCTTGCTTTTGAAGATAATACTTCTACGCTTCCATTATCTAAATCCTTACTTCCACTGATATCATCGGCTATCGATCTGAGCATGTAGGATATGTCTTCAGGCTCTATGTTGTATTCTTCTGAGTTATTGGGAAGAGCCAGAATATAAAATACACCCGTATCTCTGAGGCTCACACTAAAATTGAATTTTCCATTTTTGTCTCCGATATTGTTAGTGGATATGTAAGCCCATTCACCATTTTTGAACTGGGCCACATAAACATTTTCAGGTCCTAGTCCTCTGTATTCGAGCCACTGTTTTTCCACAAAGAATTCTGTGTATATGGTACCGGGATTAGTCGGATAGAGGCTTAAATCATATACGCCGTAGATTTCTCCTCCTATTCCTTTATCTCCACTAGGCAGCCTTTTCAGCTCCTTAAGTAAAAAGGAGAAGTCAGTTGTTTCCGTGTTATAATAAATATTAAAGCTGCTGAGGTTATTACTATCTATGGTAACCGGTATCTCTTTCACAGGCTCTTTAAATGAGAATTCGTTTCCATACTGTACTTTTATGTTCAAAGTGCTCTCTTTAGTTGAGATATTTTTTTTGCTGACCAGGATCTTATTGTTCTCTGCAGGTTCCAGTGTAAGGTATCCTCCCAGGATAGCTACAGGTTCACCTTCTTCAAGTCGGATGTCACTGTTCTTTTCAAGTGTTACTTTTATATCTTGAAGCTTATCGCCATTGATATCAGTTATCTCTGTTGTAGAGCCATCTTTGAATGTATCGTGGTCCTTTAATACAATGGCATGTCCACTGATTTTATTTATTCTGAGCTGAACATAGGAATCGCTATCATCTTTTATGATTTTTCCGCATTCGATGCTCAGCAATGGTATTTCATTATCGTTTATGACCTCTTTATAAGTAGTTGTGTCATTTTCTTCGATCTCAATATTTGAGAGGATATTTCCTTCTCTATAAAAGGAGCAGCTGATCTTATGCATATCCATGTCTATTGTATGCATTTGTAAGTACATTCCATCTCCAAGTTCCACCTTGCTGCTTGAATTGACTATTATGTCCATGTCAGCTATCGTTCTTTTGGAGAGGACAGCGGATGAGTTGTCGATGTCCAGTATACAGTAGGTTTCGCCAAGATATGCAATCGTTCTGTTCAGGGGACTTTCAATACTATTACCCTGATATTGCAGAGTTCCGTATACCATCTCATCTTTACTCAGTATACTGTCATCTCCGGAAACAATATTCAGGAATTCCCAGTTTCCCTTTCCTGTATTGCCGGAGTAAAATAGACCCGGTGATGTCCATGTATTCAATTCGTTATCGTAATTTGAAGGATCAAAATAAGTATAATCTGTAGTATTCCTATACGGATAAAATGCAATTTGCTCTTTTTGCCGTGGAACTATGATATAATCTACTTTTTCTTCTTGTTTTTTGCTAATTGTATCATACAAGGAAACTACAGTGGCTTGATCTTTGCTGAAAAAAGCTTCTTCGCTGAAAGCGAAATATGCATCAGATTCAACTTTGACATCCCCTTTAGGTATTTTTATGCGATATGGTGAAGCAGATGCTGGTAGTTTGATATTTATCCATTTGTTCTTCGTATCCAGTTTTGTATGGTATGTATGATTGTTTCCTTCGATGGTGATATTCTGTAATCCTTCATCATGCAAGGTCATGAATTTTAATGAGAATCTTTTGTTAGAGCCCACGTAAAGGTCTCCGGGAGATAGGACGAATATCTTGCCATCAAAAGTAAGTTTATCCTGATCACTGTGTAATTCATCTATTATAACATCATCATCATTTGATTTGAGATCTATATGATATATGCCGTTTTGCAGTCCGGACAGTTCTAAGGTTTCTGTCTGAATAATCCCAGCTTTTCTGGTTGCTGAAGTTTGACCATCATCAGGTATGTTCATACATCCAACAATTTCTCCGGTAGATGAATAGACAGTAACATTTAGTTCATCTCCGTTTTCATACCAATTCAAGTCATGCTTTGAAATAGAAAGGCTAAGTGTCTCATTGTTAACATATGTGTATATTTCATGTTCTCCCCGCAGTTGCACGGAGATTTTTGTTTCTCTGGCAGGATTAGTGGAAACGGTTCCCATGCCATTGAACTTTATGTAGGGTGCTACGGAGAATACAGAGTCAGAGGATGGTTTTTCCATTTCTGCTTTAAGGTCTTTTATATCGCTATGCTTGTATGAATATATTTTATATTCTTCAGTCAAGGCCAGTGGAGTGGCCTTGTCGAACCTATCCAGTAAATGGTTATACATCACCCCGCTTTTAAGGCAGATATAACCATCAAGAAGTGAAGTATCTCCGGACGGAGTTATTGTAAATATGTTCCCAGGCTTGAGGCGTATTATAAAATCTTCATCTCCATCCCAATCGATATCCTCAAAACTGATGGTATAATTCTCAAAAATGTCCTGTCCGTCCTTTAAAACATCTACTCTTCTTACAGATATCTCTGCCAAAGAAGCCATATCTTTTTCATGCGAGGAACTGCCCGAAGTAACGGAAAAAACTGCTACTTTTTTCCCTTCATATAGTTCAGAATAATTGTATCCTTCGTTTTCCCTTAAACTAAAAGAATCAAGAGTTATTTGGTCGCGTGTAAGTACAAATGTGGAATCACCGTTGTCCGATGTCTCTGTACATTCCAGAGTATAACCTTCCGGCATGTCTATCTTGCCACCTCGATATACATGCATATTCAGGCCTTCCCATAATTCTGTGGACAAAATCGCAGTATCATTAATTACATCTATTGTGTATGACTTTCCCAGATAGTCCGTTTTGTTTTCTTCCTGAGTTGCAGCATAATAAAAATGATCGGAATCTATAGTAGTACCATTCGACAGGTCTATTGACAGCATTTCTTTATCCAGCAATAAGGAAGGTGCATCTGCACCTGTTATTGTGTAGCTTTGACCGTCATATTTTACATAAGAAAGTGGTCCGGTGACCTCAGAAGCTGCAACTGGAACGATCATTGCGGTTAGTAGAATAAGGCATAAGAATTTTT
>DAKU01000111.1:9128-69405 GCA_002508425.1 Methanosarcinaceae archaeon UBA470 | reverse complement strand
TGGAGAATCCTGTATAGTAATGAGATCTCGTTCCAGGCAGAAGGTTAAGATACGGGATATTTTCCTACAATCTCTGTTCTATGGTTTCCACAAGGGTCTTGAGAGTCTTTACCCTTGCATATCTTTTATCGTTGGCTTCAACCACGGTCCATGGAGCATGGGCTGTATGCGTCCTTAACAGCATCTCATCTGCAGCTTCACGATATTCTTTCCATTTTTCCCTGTTCCTCCAGTCATCAGGAGTTATCTTCCATTGCTTATATGAGGTGTTCTCTCTTTCTTCGAATCTTCTAAGTTGCTCTTCCTGATCAATCTGCAGCCAGAACTTGACAATGATCATCCCGAAATCTGCCAGTGACCCTTCGAACTCATTTATCTCTTGGTATGCTCTTTTCCATTGTTCTTCCGTTGAATATGATTCCACTCTCTCCACCAGCACCCGTCCATACCAGCTCCTGTCAAAGATGGCTATATGGCCGGCTTCGGGTATGTTCATGTAGAAGCGCCACAGATAATGGCGATTCTTTTCAAAGTCATTGGGAACTCCCACGGGCTCAACCACATAGATCTTGGGATCTAATTCCCAGGCTATCCTTCTGATATTCCCGCCTTTACCGGAAGCATCCCAGCCTTCAAAGACAACAGCCATGGGTATTTTTTGCCTGAACAGTTCGTACTGCAGTTCGCTCAATCTTTTCTGGTAATGATCTTTCTCTTGTTCATACTCATCATCTTCCATACTTAAGGAAAGATCTGTCTCTGATAGCCGGGGTGCAGATGCATAAGCACTATCGTTCATATTCAGAAGGGGTTGGGGATGTTTTTCTTTTCTGGTTCTTTCGATATGCTCTTCGATCATGCGGATTGATGTGGAAAGTACTTTTATTGTAGCATAATTAAGCTCCTCAGCTTCTATGACGGTCCACGGAGCATATTCCCGTTGAGTATATCCAATGACTTTGTCTACGGCAGACAGATAATTATCATATTCATTAAGGTAATCAAGTTCTTCATCCACTACACAAAGTGGTATGTTCTTTTTCTCGTATTCACGGTACCTTTTCTGTTGCTCTTGCTTGCTGATATGCATGAAAAATTTCAATATCAGATATCCATCATCAGCAAGCTGACGTTCAAAGATATTGATCTCTCTTATACAATGTTCAAATTTACTGTTTTCCCCTTTTCTATTGAAATGTTCGATGACTGCCCGGCTGTACCAGCTTCTGTCAAAAATGGCAATACTTCCGTATGCAGGTATATTTTGCCAGAATCGCCACAGCAAGGGCTTCTTGACCTCTCCGTAGGTGGGTTTCTCTGTAACGTGGTATTTGAAACCCACCGGATTGAGGCTAAGCATGTAGCGGTTAATGATCTCGGTCATACTGGAAGCGTGCCATCCTTCGAACACAATGATAATGGGTATCTGCATCTTCCATGCCTTACGCTGAAGTTCTTCTATACGGATGTACAAATCGTCTATTCTTGCCTTGTACTCCTCTTTATTCATGGATAAGGAAAGATCAATATTCTCTAGCATATTATCTCCTTTTAATCCCTGCTCACATTACCAAATTACTACCCAAAAAAAGAGGGGAAACATCAACTAAAAAAGGAATAGGCTCTAGTAAAAATTCTATTCTAAGACCTGTTTAGCATGTTATATGAAAAAGCCCAATTACCTTCCCCTCAGCTTCGTTCCATTTCATTATGGCTTCAGGAGTTGGCATGAGTTCCACATCACACTCTTTTTTCTTGAAATATTCACCAGCCTTTTTGGATAGGTTTACCATGCCCTGCTGCCCGGAGCCTATGATGAGCTTTTCAGCTCCTTTCTCATAAACATTTTTTGCTTCCGCCAAGGATATTTTGTGGGATGTACCATAGACTTTCTTAGATAGCTTCTTCTTACGTTTCCTTACATCGCCATCCAGTCTTATAATGACATCTTTCTCGAAAGTTACACCCTCTACAATTATACTCCCAAATTCAGTTGCTTCGATATTAGGTTTCATACTTCGCAATCTCCCCTTACCTTAAACAGATTAATATGTAGTTATCTCCATATTATCTTTTTTGTCAAGCTTCTGCATGTTAGGTCTTAATTTAGCTCCTAAAACTAATATTCTAATGTAAGAACTTCTCAGCAGAAATTCAATTGGTGAGTAACTGGCTTGGAGTTCTGCTCTCAAAAGCTGCATGGTAAAGGGAATTAAACAACTTTGAAAGCAGAAGAAGATGATGCAAAGTACTATCCAAAGCTTAGGTGCCTTAAGCCTTTGACAGCCTATTATGCATGAAGTCCTTTCTTTTTATTCTTGCACAAAACTTTATTAATTGGAAAGCAGAGGAATACTTATGGATAAAGAGAGAAAGGGCTTAAAGCTGTTTGCAGTTTGTGCGATTATTGCAGGTTTGATCTGGGTGGCATCCGCAACCATATATGCAATATTTGAAAGCATCAACCGATTTTCTGAGCCTGGCCAGATCGCCACATCCCTGGGACTTGCAGGAATGGGTATAGCGGGAATCATGTTAGGTCTGAACATGCTGTTTCCTCGGGAACTGGGATCAAGCTTTATTATGTTACTTGGCTCCTTTTTATCTGCTTCAGGTATTCTTGGTTTTATTCTTCTTTATCCTGATTCTTGGTTCTATCCGAAAGTGGGATACGTAATGCTTGCTTATGCTGCAGGTATTTTTCTGCTGGCGTGCAACATCTTGTTGTGGCAGTTGAAGAGCTTTTCTGTTCCTATGAATTACAGGCCACAGGTAGAAAAGGTTGAAAGTAGGAACACCATGTTTTCAGGAGAAGGACAATTAACTGCAGCCCTAGGTGGTATGATGGTTTCCCAGGTACTGCATCCTGCAAGCGAATTCCAGTCGTGGAACTCTACTTGCCCTGAACAGGATGTATATGAACAGAATGCAGACCTCTTTTTGAGTCAAACTGGAACAAACAATATCGAAATTGCTGGATCATTGGAGGAAATGAGGCCAGAAGCTCTGGAAGATAAGCCCCAGGAATCATGTGAAGCCACGGTCGATCTCGCAACCGCAACTACTGACACTGATAGCATTACAGATGCTAACACTGCTGAAGATTATGCTGATGAAAAGATTCCGGCAGCAGAGGAAACACTATCAATTCCAGTGGTTGCAGGTACTGGTGTTGAAGTAAAGAAAAAAGGAATCGAAAGCTTCCTGTCAATGAAAAGAACTGACATCAGAAGGGATGACCACATGCGAGAAGCTGCTCACAAGATCCTGAGATTCCATTTCGGACGGATGCTTAAACATGAAAGGGGCACAATGATCGGTAAGGATATAGAGGAATTGCATGATATGAGAGTAGCAGCCATGCGCATGCGTTCCGTGTTGCAAGTATTCAATGGTCATCTGGATATGGATGCAATGAAGCCCTTTTTTATGAACCTAAAAGCCACACGCAGGTCCTTGGGCACAGTACGTGACCTGGACGTATTCATGGAAAAGATACAGCATTACGTGGAGTCACTCCCACAGGAGAGGCAGTCAGAACTGGATGAACTTGTTGGCACGCTTCTGATAGAAAGGGACAAAGCAAGGGGTCTGATGCTACTGCACCTTGATAGTGGCAAATACAACAAGTTCAAGATCAAGTTCACAAAAGTGCTGGAAAAGAAGAGAGGATGGGAAGACTCCCGTACGGGAAAGGATGGTAGACCCCTTCCTCACAGGGTAAGAGATGCACTACCCCTGTTGTTGTATAATCAGCTTGCTACGGTACGGACATATGATGATTTGGTGCATACAGATGAACCTTCCTACGAAATGTTGCATGCTTTGCGTGTAGATATAAAGATCCTAAGATATTCACTGGAATTCTTTGAGGAAGTGCTAGGAGAAGATACCACAAGCCTTGTCAATGATCTTAAGGGACTGCAGGACAACCTTGGCGATATCCATGATGCAGTGGTGGCAGTGGAATTATTGGAAGATTATCTCAAGTACGGGAAATGGGGTATTGCAGAAAATAGGAAGTCGGCCGAAGAGAGTGTCATGGTAACAGATGTGGGGGTAGAGAATTACCTTGCTTATCGCAGAGATGAGATTGGCACATTGCTTGAAGCTTTTCCTGACTTATGGTCTAAGATAATGGATCCGGATTTCGGGATTCGCTTCTCAGGTGTGGTTTCTTCACTGTATCATAATTGATACCTAATCGGATGTGTTGGTCCTATAGACTATGTATATGTAGGTAGGATTATTGAAAATACCTATAGAAAGTTATTATATGTTAGATATTATATGAAAAAACATCTTTTCAATATCGCCATTATAAGGTTGTTCCCAGGTTTTGGATCACTTTGCAATTAAATGTTTAAACCCAATTTAAATAAGGGCATTGGTAAGTAAACAATGTTATATGTTATAAGGACTTATAATTCTGCATGAATTGCCCCAAGTGCAAAAGCCCTAATCATAAAAAGAACGGAAAAATAAGTGAACGCCAACGATACCAATGCCATGATTGTGGATATAACTATTCAGTAGAGCTCAAATCAACTGCCAGCTCCACTTTTGTTAAACGGCAGGCTTTGCAGCTCTATCTGGAAGGATTAGGATTTCGTTCAATAGGACGTTTATTAGGAGTAAGCCATGTTTCTGTTCAAAATTGGATCAAGAAATTTGGTCAAGATCTAGAGGATATGAAGAGCGAAAATGAGATAACTATCGTTGAACTGGATGAAATGCACACCTACATCGGGAACAAAAAAAATATTGCTGGATCTGGATTGCTGTTGATAGAGTTGGGAAAAAGTTCATCGACTGCTCTTTTGGTAGCAGAGGAACGGAAACCGGACAAAAACTCTGGGAATACTTAGAGGGGAAAGAGATTGAAAAAGTGATGACTGATCACTGGAAGGCATATGCAGAGTTTCTTCCAGAGACAATTCATACACAATCCAAAGCAGAAACATATACTGTTGAAGGATATAACAGCATATTGAGGCACTTTCTGGCAAGGTTGAGACGAAAGACAAAGTGTTATACTAAGAGTCTTGAAATGCTGAAGTACTCTGTTCTTCTATTAATGAAATACAGAAATAAGGAGCTGACTATCTTTAGTTAACAATACCTTTTAAAGATGTAATTGTTCCCACGGCTAAAGCCCGTGGGTTTTATGGCTGCTTTCTCCGTAATCTGTAATTGGTACTATAGAATATACGTGGATATACTATTTATATTTACACTGTTATAGTGGATGTTTACTCGCCATGGAGGTAAGTCATGTCCAATTTACAGATCATATTTGCTATAGCGTTTCTTTTAGACCTGCTCATCGGGTATAAAATCTATATTTTTATAAAAAAATGTATTTACAAGATTCTTCATTCAGAGAAGTAACAATAGCATGGCTTTCTTATTAATGTCTATGATTGGTATGCTTGCATTATTGCTGCAAGCATAAACCACCTACTCGTTTGGTATACTCTTCGCTCAATACACAACTAATGCAGTTTGGTACAAAATTATCAATGCAATTTTGGCAAGTTGGTAGCCACCTCATGCACGAAAAACATTCTTTGTTCCTGATCTGCCCAATAATTTCTTTTCCACAGTATGAACAAAATAGTTCCATTATTTCTTCTCCTATGCTTTTTTACTTATAATAGTTAATCTAAGGCGATTTTATGACTTTTTGGTATTAGAGGAATTGGATAAAACCCCGATTGTTATCAATTGTTTGCAGATGGGGACTATTCCACTTCTATTTCTAACCCACCTATGAGCCCGGTTGTTAAATTGTATAGCACTGCCATGATTATACCGCCAATGAAACCCATAATTCCGTAGAATACGGGTACTGCTATGATCGCCCCTACCCCGAACAACATACCTGCAAATGCACCTCTCTCCCCCATAAGAGAACCTGCTCCTAGAGACATGAGAGTTATCAGAGTTCCGAATATAAGGCCCATTATTGCGTAAAGCATTCCTAAGACTTTTCCAAGCGAAAGCACACCAATTTTAGTGACATGTTTTGTTGCCATAAACACACCCACTTTAGTATGATTGTGAAGACATCAAAAATATAAAATGATATTCTAAATGTTTTTGTTATGGGCCGGTTTACTATATAGTGAAAATGTAACTATATACAGAGAAAAGGATACTTACCTCAAAGCAATGCCTAGCGATAATTGAGGAGCAAGACCTACCACAGCAAGGATTGAAACATAAAAAACCTATAGATAAACTCTAAATAATATAAATTAGAAAGCAAGATTTACCGGAAAGATGACTGGGACTGTAACATAAAGCCATATGGAGTAGATTTGGATGGTCTGTAGATTTCAAAATGAATGTGCTGAATATACTAGATTTGCTGTAGGTAATTGTGATGAACTCGATATCTTAGAATGTGATGATAAAAAGATATACGAAAAAATAGAACATAAGTATATGGCTTTAAGGCTAAGAATATGATCTAGAGCCTGATTCAAAACTTCCTCTATCCTTCTTTTTGACTATAACGGACAAACAATGAAAACTCTATGTGCTATGACTTTGTTCAACAGAATTTTGGTTAAATGATCGCAAAATGAGTTTTGAAACCAGTTCAATACAAATGAAATTAGAAAAGTTCAAATAATCAGAAGAATTGGACACGCAGGTGTACCTTTCGAATCTTATAGAAGGCATCTTGGAGATTTTATTTTCAAGTAAATAAACTTTTTATTGTGGAAAATCATTTATTTTATCGGGAAGGTAATATGGAAAAAATGGAGAATATGTCACAACACCAAACAGTAACAATTTTAAGATTCTTGTATCCAATTTGGGCGATAATGGGGGCTTTTAGCATAATGTATGTTCCCTCCGCGCTTATTGTACCTGGAAATGCTGCAACAACAGCCAGTAATATTATATCGAATGAGTTTCTATTCCGAGCAGGTATTGCAGGAAGCCTAATCACTCAGCTTATCTTTATCTTTGCTGCTCTATTTTTATATAAATTATTTGAACAAGTCAACAAAAATCATTCGTTGCTCATGGTCATTTTAGCTTTAATAAGTGTTCCTATCGCAATGCTCAATACACTTAATAGTGTTGCAGCTCTCCTGTCGCTGAAGAATGCTGAACAAATGATGTTCTTCCTCGATTTAAACGCACAGGGAATTATTATCGCATCAATATTCTGGGAGTTATGGCTTTTTCCGCTTGGTTATTTAATATATAAGTCTGGATATTTCCCAAAGATCATAGGCATATCGGTGATAATAGGAGGTATAGGCTATACATTAGGTTCTTTTATGAAGTTACTTATGCCAAACTTCGGTCTATTTATATCTTTATTAGAAATCATGACTTTTGGAGAAATTATATTTTTGGTTTGGCTATCGATCAAAGGTGCCAAATTTCCTCAAAATTAGAAACACGGAAAATACTGACATGAAAGAAAAAGATACCTCTATTTAAAGATTCGAGAGCAAGATCAACTGTCAATTACCCCCATGTCTCCTCTGAAGCCGAGGAAGGAGCTTGTAGGTCACTAATAAGTATATCAGATCATCTCACGCGTATGGGTGATTGACTGACACCCCTGAGATTCTAAGGTATACCTAAAATCTCGTGTTCTATGCTCTATGTTGTTTGCAGCATTCAGATCAGCATTCGTTTCATAACCACAAATTTCACAATGGAATTTGAGATCATTCCTGTTGTTCCTGCTAATATGATTACAACGGAAACATGTCTGGGATGTGAATGCTGGATCTACGTATTCAGTGATAATTCCAGCTAATTTAGCTTTATACTCTACAAATGATTGTAGTTGTCTAAAAGCCCAACTGCTGTGATGATACTTATGTTTCTTAGGTATTTTGTGTTCAGTTTGTGTTCTTATACCAGTCAAATCTTCAAACCCAATTACTGAAACATTGTTCTCTACTGCAAACTTAACTATAGCTTTTGATATGCAATGGTTTACATCTTTCATTAGACGTTTCTCTTTACCAGCTAATCGTTTCATTACACGTTTAGCTGATGAAGTTCCCTTAGATTGTAACCTTGCTCTCATAATCTTATAGATATTCCTCTCCCACCTGTCGCTTCGCTCAGGGGAAGGAGACTCCTGCTTCATAAGTTGAAATGTCTATAATAAATTCTCGAATCAATAGTTCTCCGGGAAGTCAAAGCTATAATCTCTAGGCTAAACTTGACAACACGCCCATACCTCTGGCTTTTCTAACAGCTTTGCCGGGTTTAAAGGTTTATCGCTCTTAACATTGGGTTTCACCTCACCCCCTAAACCTCATAAAGTCGAGTATGTACTCAGCTATCTTTTGCAAGAGCATATTTACGGAAGCGATGGAATACTATATATAATGGAGGAATTCAAGACTGATTACGGTGGGAATATGTTGGCAGTGTGTCCGGAATGTAAAGAAGATGTTGAAGTAGCTTTTGCTAACATCATCAATGATGATCTGGTACTTGAGGAAAGTATCATCTGCCCCCATTGCAATAAATGGTTGGATCATGTAGATAAATCAAAGAAGATGGGCAAAAATGAATATGTAAGCAAGGCAGCAGCCAAAGACGTTAATGGTGAAATACAATGCATGCTTGATAAACTCAGGTGATTGTTGGCTGAATGGATATTTCTCTTTGCTCCACGTTTTTCATACAGCTGAGAAAACATGCACTTTTTTTGAATAAGCTTTGGCCAAGGATAGTGGAATTCTTTTACCTCCTACAACTTCCAAAAA
This sequence comes from Methanosarcinaceae archaeon UBA470, assembly GCA_002508425.1. Classification (GTDB taxonomy): domain Archaea; phylum Halobacteriota; class Methanosarcinia; order Methanosarcinales; family Methanosarcinaceae; genus Methanomethylovorans. Next base: position 60,646 of record DAKU01000111.1, on the reverse strand, counting down.
TACTATACAGCCATGAGGGGGCATATCTAATATAATCATTTTCATGTCAAAGAGCTATATAGATTTTGGAGTTTCAACAAAAAACACATGTGAAAGCTATATATTGTTTTAGATATATAAACAACACTAAATGATTATAGCGATAACTTGATGCAAATTTAAACTTAACAACTAGAATTGAGGCTTAGTCCAAAAATCTAAATTCCGATGGGGTAAAGCTATGGTAAACAAAGAATATATCACAGGCCGCATTAAAATTGCAGAGTGTATCATGCCGCCAGTCTTTATTGATGCTGAAAATGAAATATGCATGCAATGCCCTTCTAAAGGTTGTTGTCTAACGGTTAACCCAGAATTGGTATCTATACTTGAAAGATGTAAGGACTCGGATGGAATATATGAGCTTACATCTGCTGATTGGAATCTCCTCCAAGAAAAGTACCCTGATGCAATAACCTTCCCTGTAAAATAAAAAATAGGTTCAATAGTGACAACTGATTTATTCACTTTGTCGTAGGTATCTTGGTCAATAGGATAGAGCATAGTGGATACTTGCAGCTGGCCAATATGCAGGTATGGTAAGTGGAGTGAAAAATAAAAAAGAGGATGAATGCCTGAGAATAAAAGATTGCACTTCAATGCATGACTGCCCTTAATAACTAGTTGATACACATTCGAGGTCATTTGATATTAGGTTCTTCTCCCAGAGGTTAAAAATGTTATTCGCGGTATCCATGCATATAACAAGATGTTCCCACCCTGAGACTGAGGTCGTTTGAGTGAGGATTGTTCCCCCCAATGCCACTACTCTCGCTACGTATTCATCTATAGAATGCATTCCTGAATATGATTTTATCTCCGTGTTAACCTCTTTCTTCCAAGTACTTTCCCTTGGAACATCGGCATCATCCAGACCTTTTGCCTGTATAATACAAAACTCCTTTTTCGGAAACCGTCCCATCTTCAAATCAAAAAGCCTCGAGTAAAAGTCTTTTGCTCTTTCCAGATTATCTGCCGGAATGTCTATTTGGACTATTGTTGGCATTTAACCACTCCATGTAATACTCTCTGGGACATGATTTTAATTTAATGGTTATAAATCATAAGTTTGAAGCAAAACAGAATAAACACTGTATTCAATGGCAAATCCAGGGGAACACTGCAGCAACCTTTAATGGTCGTAGGCCCAAAGCGAAGACGTTTACCTTTTACACATAATACAGAACCTGAATATCTTTCCACTACGCATACCTGATAGTATGAAATTTATTATTTAATTCTGATGTTATCGGTTTCTATCAGGTTCTACATAGCCGGATCATTTAAACATAATACATATAGGTCACAATATTCTATGTGGGCTAATTTTAATACAAGTGAAGGTTCCAAATGGCTGGAAAAGAAATTGAAGAACGATGTAATTCTTGGTGATTAAGCATATTTGTGGAAGATCGTTGATAGCCTGTTAGTTAGCATGCTTGTGGCTGAATGAATCTTGTCAGATTTCATGCTTCTTAAAATTCACAATAATGAAAAAACATATAGAAGGGAGTTTTATATTGGGCAGAAGAAAGAACATGGTTCTGATAATTGGTATTGTATTAACAATATTCTCCTCATCATTTTTTGCTGCCTGTAGTTCACCGGCTGCGACAGAAGATGCAAATAAAACTCCTGAGGTAGCAGTTTCTCAGCTTTCTGATAAGGTCAATAAGTACAACTTATCAGAAGCTGAAAAGAAGATGAGTACAGACCTGCTTAACCTTATTAAAGCAACGGAGTCACAATCTTCTTCGGAACCTGCCTGCATTTCAAATGGGTTCCAGTCATCCAATTTTGTTTCTGCAGACCCTGATAAAGGGATTACTCAAGATCTAATATATGTGTATGTGTACCTTAACGAAGACAGTAATATAGAAGCAATTCAGCCCTTTGTGCAGGAAATTACTGAGAGGGATGAAGAAAATGTAGTTGCTGTTGCATGGATAAGTGTTGACAAACTTGAAGAACTTGCCTCTCAGGAAGAGGTGAGAAACATAAGGACCGTACTCCCCCCCGTTGTGAATGTTGGATCAGTTACCACTCAGGGAGATGCTATTCATGGAACTTCCATAGTAAGGGACAATTACGACCAGGATGGCAGTGGGATAATCATAGGAGTGATCTCAAATGGTGTAGATCATCTTGCTGATTCCCAGGCTTCCGGCAACCTGCCTGCTGATGTTACTGTCTTAAGTAATAAGGTTGGAGGTGACGAGGGTACTGCTATGCTCGAGATCATACATGACATGACGCCGGGAGCAAAGCTTTATTTCCATGATTGTGGGGATAATATAATTGCATTCAACAGTGCCATCGATAAACTGGTGGCATCAGGTTGCAACATCATAGTAGATGACATAGGATGGCCGGATGAACCATATTTTGAAGATGGAATTATAGCAAGCCACGTTGCAGATGTTATCAATAGTACTGATGTGCTATTTGTATCCGCAGCGGGGAATGATGCAGATTGCCATTATCAGGAAACATATATTAATAACGGACAGAACCTACATAACAAGGTTTTTCCCATCCACCTGAAACCGGATGACTATGTAGATATCTACCTTCAATGGAATGATCCTTTTGGCTATAACTCTTCATTTGGATATTCTTCAAATGACTATGACCTTTACTTATCTGATCAAAACGGAGCGATAGTAGGTTCGTCAGAGCAAATCCAGAACGGCACACAATCTTCCTGTCCCTTTGAAAGAATAAATGGTACTTACGATGGACCAGAAGATGACTTGTATATAACTATATCTAACTATGAAGGTAACGCAGAGCCAAAGATACTGGAATTATTCATTTATACTACCGGTACAATTAAGTCACCTGATCTTTCAGCACAAGATTCCATATATGGCCATCCTGCCGTCCTTGATGTCGTTGCCGTAGGTGCAATATCTGCCTTTGACGAAAATTATGATGAAATCGAATCGTATTCTTCCCAGGGTCCTGTGACAATTACATACCCTGCAGCCTCTCAGAGGCAGAAGCCTGATATCTGTGGAGTGGATGATGTAAACATCACAGGAGCTGGTAATTTTGGCGAGCCTTACAATAATAATTGGTATTTCAGTGGAACCAGTGCCGCTGCCCCACATGTCGCAGCGGTGGCTGCACAGATATGGGGAAGTACTCCTTCAATGACAGCCTCAGAAGTACGCAGCATACTGCTCTCCAATGCTGTGGATGAAAGAGGAGTTGTCGGATATGATACTGTATATGGTTATGGAATAGCGAATTCATCCAAATACTTCATGGGTATCGCAACCGCCAAAGATAAAGGTGAATTGATAGCGGCTATTAAGGTAGCCAATGCAAAAGTAGGAGCAGCGGTAGCCGGAGCCGAGGATGGTCAATATCCACAGGCTGCAATTGATGCATTTAAGGTAGCTATTACAACCTCACGGGCAGTCGCTGATGACACAAACGCAACCTATGCCGAGGTAAACCGGGCTGTAACTGATCTTAAGGAGGCCGAAGCAATATTCGATGCAGCCAAAATAGTAACTGTGGACGTTACACCCCCAGCATCCGTAACAAATCTAATGGAATCTGACGTGGGTTCAAGCTGGATCAGATGGCAATGGGCAAATCCAAAAGATGTCGATTTTAAACATGTGATGATATATCTTGATGATGTATTTGTTACAAATATATCCGATAGTTATTATAACGCAACCGGGCTGGCTGATGGAATCAAGTATAATATCGGAATTGAGACAGTAGATGTTTCAGGAAATAGTAATTCCTTAAGGGTTAGTGATTCGGCAACTACACTAAAACTCCCGCAGGTATCAGGCTTTTCCGGAAAGGATATCACCACTACTTCGATTACACTGGTATGGGAAACTTCCGGTGAGACTGCAAAGGTAGAACTATACAGGAATAACGTTATAATTGGCAATCTGAGCGGAACAACAACCTATGTGGACAGCGGTCTGGCCGGCGATACAACTTACAGCTATACTCTGATCCCGTACAACAAGGATGGAATGGCAGGTAAGGACGTAAGTGTCAGTTTGAAAACCAAGTCCAACACCAGTAATGACACTGGAGAAGCGAGCAGTTGGGGGAGCAGTCGTAAAAAGAGCACTATTAGCGGTGGTGGTGGTGGCGGAGCACCTACAGGTGACAGATATGAGAATGTTCTTTTAAAGGAAGTGCAAAATATCTTTGTCACAAAGGACAAACATATCACTTACAGTTTCAAGAAAGAGGGAAATAAAATCACATCAATACAATTCCTTAGTCTGAAAAACTCTGGAAATATACAGGCGACAATTAAAATGCTGAAAGATAAATCCTCCTTTGCTAAAAGCAAGGCTCCTGGTCAGATATATCAGCAAATGAACATTTGGGTCGGTAAGGTCGGCTTCGTTGTTCCTGAGAATGTGAATGATCTGAGGGTCGATTTCAAGGTAGAGAAAAAGTGGCTGGAAGAGAACAATATCGAAACTGACACCGTAAAGCTTTACAGGTATGCAGATTCTTCGTGGAACGCACTTCCTACTACTATTACCGGAGAAGACGAAAGTTGCATCTATTTTGAAAGCCAGACCCCTGGATTTTCACCATTTGCAATTATCTCTGAAACTGAAGCTCCGGAAGTCACAGGGTCTGTAATGAAATCTGTGAATGAGGAAGCGACAGCTATGGTTCCTATTGAAGATGCATATCCAGCTGATAAAAACACAGTAAAAAGTAAATTAAATGTTTTTCCAGTGGTGGTATATGTTATCGCTATCCTGCTCGCAGGTGCATATATTGTTTACAGGAAACGAGGATGAAAAGAGCACTTAAAAGCATAATGAGCAGTATATACAGTAATAAACATTCAATGGTGATCTAAAAGGAGAAAGATATAATGGGCACTCGAAAGAATCCTGTATGTCCGATAGAAAGGTCCGGTAGCCTTGATAATCGGATAAGAAGATGGTTACAAAACCCCAGAAAGATACTTAATCCATATGTCAAGGAAGGAATGACAGTTTTGGAGGTAGGGTGTGGTCCAGGTTTTTTTACAATTGATCTAGCCAGGATGGTTGGGAATAACGGTCGGGTAGTGGCTGCTGACTTACAGGAAGGAATGCTTCAGAAACTCAAAGAAAAGATACAGGGATCTGAAGTCGAACACAGGATCATATTGCATAAGTGTGCTGACGATAAGATTGGCGTATCTGAAAAGTTTGATTTTATATTTTTGTTCTATATGGTCCATGAAGTTCCAAATAAAAAAGCATTTTTCAATGAATTAAGCTCAGTGCTTAAAACGAATGGTAAAATCTACGTGGTAGAGCCACCATTCCATGTTTCAAAAAAGGATTTTGAAGAAAGCATCGTAAAAGCCAATCTTTCGGGGCTTATAGTTGAAGCCAGACCGAAACTCTTCCCAAACAAAACAGCATTATTTAAAAAGATATGAAGATATCTTTTATGCCGTGGATAAATGCAGAAGCAACTTGATTCTCTTGGATTGACGATCCCAATAAAGAATTATTCAGAATGCTACGTTTTCAATATTTGGTCCACTACTCACTATATAGGCTATATAGGAGCATATATTGTATTTACATAAAACTTATCTATATTCAACTTAGAACCGTTTTATAGGTAACTTACATAGTATGGAGTGGTCAAATGTCAATAATAGTTCATATTGATATTCCTGCAGATAATCTCGAAAAGGCAAATGATTTCTATTTGAAACTTTTTGGCAGGAAGATGGAAAAGGTCACGGATTATGCCGATGATTTAGGAGAAGACATTGGGGATATAGAGGTCAATAAAGAGATATCAGCATATATCGGAGTGCATCCTATAGAAGAATACATAGAGAAAATAGAGTATTTGGGAGGAAAAGCTCTCACACCAAAGATGGTAGTGCAAGGGTGGGGATATCTTGCCATCTGTATGGATACTGCGAATAACATATTCAATCTCTGGGAGAGAAACCTAAGCCCAATTAGCCAGCCCGAATGGTTACCAAGTAGTCCGTAAAGAAGCAAGCATACATAAGTTCATCTATTCTTTGCTTTTTAATTCCCATATTTACTTTCATTTGTCTTTCCTCAACTGCAAGTTTTTCTTAAATGCAAGTATGATATGTGTTGGCATAGAGGCTGTTTCGACGAACTTTTAAAGATTGACCTTCAATTTGACTTATAATATTAGTCAAATATATATGGGCAATCTTAATAACTTATCAACACATCAGTATATTTATCCGGAAGTGAGGTGTATGTGGAAGTTGAAAAAGCTCGTGCATCCTTTCTTACAGCTATCGTTGGGTTCTGGGTACTTACTTCTGCTTCAAAATTTTAACTTTTTGGATTTCTTTTCATGCCGTCAATGGAAGTCAAATGATGAATAAATTTAGAGAAGAAGAGTATCTATTATATTGTATTAAGCGTTTGAATATGATTCCTGAAAAGATTCTGCAAAATGGTCAGTATGTATCAGTTTCAAAAACACGAATCCTCAATCAAAAGAAACAATTTATGAAATATATTATTTTGAATGCATCACCTGAAATGCTACATAAAGTATGGATTCCAAAATTAATGCACAGGCAAATCAACCAAGAGGCAAGACATAGTTTTTCAGTAGAAAAAAATAATATTGGATTGAGCATTTTTGATTCTAAATTTGTAACCTCTGTGTACAAGGATTCTAAGCAACGTCCTTTAACTGAAAAACAGTTAGTTCAATTAAAGAGAACATTATCCAAATACTGGAAACAATATATTGATATTCTACAAGAGGAAACAAAATAACACATAAAAGTGTGTGTTATTTTGCCACTCCACTATACTTTTCTTGTATATTTTGTAGGGTGGATTACTATACATCCATCACGACACGGAAGCCCAACACATTAACTCCTGTATCAGCATCAAGCTCTCCGCGGAAAGAACTCTGGCATATGTTTGGCCCGTCGATCCAGCTACCGCCCCTTCCAACTCTCAAAGTGGTGTTTCCTTCTTCCCAGGTGCTTCCATCCTCTGGTGCATCCTCATAGCCGCTGTGCCATAAGTCCTGTGTCCATTCCCATACATTTCCATGCATGTCATATAGTCCCCATGCATTCGGTTTTTTCTGTCCGACCGGATGAGTGGTATCATTGGAATTGATAGCACACCAACCGTAGTCATCAGACCATCCATACCTGTCTAAAACAGAAGTATCATTACTGAATGAAAACTCAGATGTAGTTCCAGCTCTGCAGGCATACTCCCATTCTGCTTCCGTTGGCAGCCTGTATTTATTCACTTTTTCCTTTTGGTTAAGTGCTAATATAAAGGCCTGTGCATCTTTCCATGTTACCTGTTCCACAGGCAAATTGCTTCCTTCAAAATAGGACGGATTTGTTCCCATCAGCGCAGTCCACTCTTCCTGTGTGACTTCATATTTAGCCATATAGAATGGCTTTGACATTGTCACTTTGTGCAGCGGATCGTCAAATCCAACCATGGGTGTTGAATTTGAGCCCATGTTGAATTCTCCAGCAGGAATGAGTACAAATTGTATGCCTATGGAATTGTTATAAGTGACAGGAATATCTAATTCATTCTCTATGCAGCCTGAAAGTAGTGTAATTAATAAAAGTAAAAAAGTACAGATCCATATTTTTCTGATTGAATACGGAAACATTGTTATTTCTCCGCAGGTTTAGAAGCAGTGACATTACATTAAAAATCTGTTTTTAATTGAATACTGGATAATTACAAAATATATAATAAACCGGCTTCAATCTGGTCTGATTTCAGCATCGTAGGTCATTTATACTGAAAAACATCTATATTTAAAGCTAAGTTTTTAATCAGCTTCCATACTTCCTTCGATCTTAGCTCCATCATAATTGCAGCGAGTGTTTATTATTCCCTTAAGCATAGGTTTATAGTCTGCATCATCATCGTTTGAAAATACAAGAGAACCGTATTCAAACTCATTTTTTGTCATATTCTTTAATGATTTCATTCTATCCCTTCATTTGATGGATTTCTATTATTGATGATGGAAGGATACACATTGCATGATATATAGTTTGTACAAATATTCTTGGTAGATATCAAGTTCATATATAATCTATATATACAAATATTCCTGTAGATTATCTTTCTTGTTAAAGCTGTGTTGTTGCTTCTTTTTTTGATTTATCTTTCTTAAAGGCCTGTATCTCGAAATAGAAGAAGCAATTAAGTCCATACCTTTATTCATGGGAATAGTTAAAAAAGTCTATTATGCATTTTCGTTCACGGGAAAGCCCCTTCAGCTTCCTATATAGCCATATATGAAGTATATGTTGCACATGGAACTATTGTGAGAAGAAATATACACTACATAAGGTATCCTTTCCAGCAGTTATTATATGGTTGCAGGAGAAATCTTATGGAAACCAGAAAGGTTCAGGTTACAGGCAAGTCAACTTTTATAGTTACTTTGCCAAAGAAATGGGCAAAAAAAGCAAAGCTGGGGGGCGGAGAAACTGTGTCTATGTCGTATCTAGACGACGGCTCTTTGGTGATCGTTCCACCCGACTGGAAACATGTAGAACGCAACCTTAAACTCAATTTTGATGGCACTGTAGAGAGATTGAAACGTGAGATCGTTGGCATTTACATTCTTGATGAGTATACTTCCGTAGAGATCACTGGAAAAAACCTCAGTAAGGATATGAAAAAGGAAATTAAACACCTGTGTAAGGGTCTGATTGGATTTGAAGTGGTCGAAGACACTGGAGACAGGGTGGTGATCAATGATTTTCTTGAAAAGGAAGAACTGACTATAGCACGTGCCCTTAAACGCATGTCTTCGATAGTATACCTTATGATGGATGAGCTTGTGATTGCCATGCAGGAACAGAATGATGAATTATTCGCCGACGTAGTTGCCAGGGATGATGAAGTGGATAGGATGTATCTTCTGATTTCTAAGCAATATGTTAGCCGGCTTCACTTGCACCAGCCCTCAAAAAACGATAAATTAGGTCTTATCGAGTCTTTCTACTATCGTCTGGCAGCCGAGGATGTGGAAAGGATTGCCGACCACGTAACGAAGATCGCAGCTATCTGCAAGGAACTATCTTTGAGCATGGACCAAAAATTAATGATATGTCAGCTTATTCAGGATTCACAGAAAAGTTTCACGGATATTATTGATATTTTCAGGCATGTTGAGAAGGAAAAAGCTCATTCTATATTGGATAATGAAATGTCCAGTTCAAGAGACCTTTTAGAACTGCGAGACAATGTGGAGCCGGAAATCAAGATAGTAATCGACAGCATTAAAAGGATAAGGGAATATGCAAAGAAAATCACTGAATATACAATCGATCTATCACAATTATAAAATCATTCCTTTTTTCCTTTGCATTTCTCTTTTAATAGATTATTCTCTTACGTTCCACTTCGCAGGCAGTTATCAGAACATATTGAAGTACGAGTTTAGTCCCTTGCTTGTGTATGCTCTGGAACATGATGTTGTGGTTCCGTATATGCTACTCACTGCTTCATTCTACTACTTTGCTGCCTATGCGGTTTTGAGCCTGCTTAATAACACTGAGGTCTACCCAATAGGGGTTGCTGTTATCCTGCTCATGAGCATTACTCATGTTATGGGGGGTCTTTCGTGGTATGTGCTTCAAGAGGCTTACTCCAGTGCTGTACTTACGCTCTCCCTCATATCGGTTATTATGACTATCACTCTTTTTGCATACGAGGTGATTCGTAATGGAACTCGATGATATGACTTCCCTATTCTACCCTTTGCTATATAGTATCCATTCGGCTATGTATTTCATTTGTGCAAAGGTTTTATGGTGGTATGCACAGGTATATTCATGAAGAAGATGATCAGTCTCCTGCTGGCATGTGTGCTATCTTTATTTACCTTCTATTCTACATGCTGGTTTTCACCTAACGGTTATTTCAATTTCATCATACCTATTGTATATGTTGCCATACTTGCTTACATTCTTTTCATGTACTTGCTTTATCACCGGCTTAGAAGCTTACCGGTAAAGGTGGAAACCCATTAAAAACAAGATAGTAAAATTGCATGAACTACCATACATGAATTTGCAGGAACAATAATACTATGAAAAACGCTAGGCTTTGTGTCAGAGCTATCTATCTCCTGTTGTTGATCTTTATATTCTTATCCCTAATGCCGATGTCAATGGCTTCATATGTTTCTCCTAACAGTAGTTTGGAAACAGATACTCAATGGGTAAGCAAAGAGAGTCTAACATTGCAGTGGGGAAAAGCACAAAGAGTTGACATCAATGGTGTAACATATACTTTAAGGGCCGATGATTTTGATGTTGGCTTGAAGGCTGCGAGCATCTCCATCGAAAAAGAAGGAGAGGTAATAAGAGAGTTCCTTTTTGCGGACATTGATTCTGATAGTTATCTTATCTGGGATTATGAATTTAAGGTGGAACTTACGGATGTGACTGAAGATGGCTCCAAGACCCCGTCTGCGAGTGTAATAGTATACGAACGTGGACTGCCGGAGTTAAAAGTTACTCTTTCTACGGAGTCTCAGACTTATGGAGTTGTTTCTGTTTCCGAAACACAGTATGCACCGGAAGAGGAAAGACTAATCAAAGTGGACGTGGAGAATATCGGGGATGCCTGGGGGGAGAATCTGCTTCTAACTATTGATGTCGGTGAAGTTGATCTGAAGTCCTACAAAGATTTCGAATTACGCGATGGTGTCCTTAAAAAGCGTCTTGAATGGATGGACAAGGGAGAATCACAATCTTATAATTTTACTGTGATTTTCCCGGAGTGGGATGGTGTCACATCACCTTATGCTATCAATTATACAATAAGTGCGATTGTATCGGGCAATGATATTAAGAACGAGGCTTGCGAAGGTAATGCCTCTTTGAACTTCACATGTACGGACCCCGTGCTAAAGGTAGTTTCTTTTGTTTCTAAAGAAGAGCTCAATATGACGCCATGGTATATTGAGGACGTCACCGTGCATGATGCGTGGGAAACCACGACTTTTAGAGTAGATGTGTACAACCAGGGTTTCTATACTGTAAGCGATCTGGATGTTACGTTTCCTGAAATCCCCAATGAGTTTCTGGTGGACACTATATTTGAGAGTGGTAATCCTCTGGTGATATCAAAAAAGGATCCATACTATATATCAAAAAAGCTCGTGCCCATTCGCCAGGGTAGTTTCATTATTAATACAACTGTTGCAAAGATTAATTTCTTTGGTAAGAACTTTACATGGGAATCTGAAAGTAAGACTATCAACGTACATGGTGCTTATTTGACCTTGGATAAGTCTCTTGTGCAGAACGGTTCTGGATATGATGTGGTGCTCACAGTGAAGGATGACGGAGACCGAGCCGCCTGGGTAAATATTAAAGATTATGTACCCTCTGTGGTAAACTATGTCGAGGGAAGCTTTGAGAAAAGCCTCCCAGATAGCAATAGGACCTTGAGCGACTGGGACCTTACCGCCACTATTTCTTCTGATGGTTCCCATTCCATTGGTGTTCAGGGCGTACTGCTATCTCCGGGGGAATCCCTCGATCTTAGATATTATATCGAGCCTGATGAGGTTCCCGATCTTCCATATGCGGAGTGCGAGTTCAAATCTATCGAAGGTTACAAGGGAACAATACGTTCTGCCTTCTTTGTAGCAGGTACTCGGGTGGAGCAAAATTATGATATCGTAACAGGTGAATGGATCGCAGCACAGTCATCTGAAGTGCAAGCAGAAGCCGAAACAACTGATGAAACCTTATATTCTCCTGAAAACAATTCAATTCCCTCTGAAGATGAACCCTTTCAGATAATGTCTGTAGAGGAATCCACTCCTGAGCCTTCATTTTTCGGAAGTGTCCTGGAAAAGATAAGCGGAGTTTTTGATTCTGTGGAATTGGGATTAAAAAGTGCTTTTGCAGGTGTAAACAGCACCGTCGGACCTGCAATTTCCACCGTGGAATCTGTTGCAGTTGATGCTGTAGAAAATTATCTGTATGCAGTGATTGCTATTGTGGCCATAGGAGCTTTTTTGATAGTTGTTGTTTTAATGCAGAGGTGAAATACTATTGGTTTTACCGATGCTATATATTTGTATATAGTACTAATTAATCTGCATTCATTTGCTTTATATAATACTAAATTATATTATTTTTACAAAGGATACTTATCCTGAGTACGGCTGAAGAAAAAATCGCACCTGTACGATAAACATGGATACAATGACCTTTGATGGCTCATGCAACCCTAATCCGGGTGGTTGTATGGGGATGGGATGGGTAGTTACGCTACATGACAGCTCATTTTCAATACTCGGAAACGACCGCCATGAGAAAAGCGATTATAGCAATGCTCTTTTTGCAGAATATCTTGCTCTTAAGAAAGGTATGCTTGAATATGTCCAGGCTGATGGACAAGGTCCCCTTAAAGTCCTTGGAGATAGCCAGACTGTAATATACCAGATGCGGGGCATTTATGCTGTAATGGATGATGAGATCAAAGGAGTCTATAAGGAAATAAGGGCTCTTATTAAAGAGCATGAGCTGGACATATATTTTCAATGGATTCCAAGAGCACAGAACCATAAAGCAGACAAGTTATCTAAAACCAAGCATAAGATTAGCCTTGTTTATCCCAATAGCAGAACATGTATTGCTGACGTTGGCAGCGTAAAGATATCCAAAAACCTCAAAGCAAAGATTTCTGAACTTAACTCCTGCAAAACGCCAACCTCTTTGATGTTCGGGAAACTGCATCCCGCATCAAAGGATGTTTTTTCTGAAACGCGGTTTCATGAGCTGCAAGAAATGGCAGGTGTACATGCTGCAAGTATAGCTTCACGGGAATTTCCTGGTGCCAGCAGGAAGAATAAGCATTACCAGGCAGAAGCGCTGCGGTGGATGCTCAGAGGACTTGCTGTGGATCTTGCCATAGAAAAGGTAAGATCAGATGTCCGCAGAAAGGATAATGGAAAGAAGAACAAGTCTAAGAGAAATAAAAATGCAGAACAAAAGAAGAATAAGCATGTCAGGAATACTAGGTCAAAGTATTATTTTAATGTGAAAAAGTGCAGGTATTACCAGTAGTATGTTGGTACGTGTCAAGGAAAGATAGGCATACTATATATTTTCATTAGACGCATATATACTATTTTCATAAAATAAATAAAGCAATGTGACTTCTTATCACCTGACGAAAGATAAGGAGTAAAATATGAGAAAAAATGTATATAACAATGAAAACGAACATCATAAAAGAACATGCGGTTTTCATGATGTAACCAAAGGCCGCATAGATAGATCCTGCACTCCTGAAGAGCTAGAGATCTATTGCTTTATGATGGGCGGAATTCTTGGAAAGTAAGAATAGAATCATCCTCGTTAGGTTTTTACTTAATGGGGACTACCTGCATTTTTTATTTTGTTATAAATAGGCTTACAGCTACGCAAATTGAGATCTTTAGGTCTGATCTGATTTGTTTTTTGTTTCATGTAATTGAAAGTAATTTGCAATCTTCAGTACTCTATATAGGAGTATGTATTTATTACACAATCTATAAAGTATTTTCCGCATATATACCTTATTTGTGCAAAATTAATATAGCAGCTTCCCCATGTACAGGTTGAGCGGTACAATCCGATGGGATAACGTGTGATCGCTCAAAAATGTAAAACGAAACGTAAGCAATAGGACAACAGCAACACAAAACTTCTGGAACAAGCTCCACTGAATGAAAGAAGTCTGGATTAAGAAAAGCCTTCGATATAGAAACATATCCTGAACAATTGGAACATAAAAAAACCCCTTTTTCATAAATCCAATTCTATTATCACCAAGGATGTGTTTCTGTATCGGAAAAAGGCTCGGGCCAGAGTTAACCCGCCACTCAGGTAATAATCCGAACTTCTTTCAAATGGAGTATTTAGTAGATTATTTTAACATGGTATTTTCTTCATATAAACAACATAATGACCTGTAAATTTTTATGTGCTCTCTATACAGGTTCATACTTATCTGTCAGATATATATTTTCTATGTGCAAACTTAATATAATTTATTTACATCTAAGCAATATGTGAACTTCATAGCAAGTTCGCTTAAACATGTACCTCGTGAAAAATAAATGGCAGTATGTATGGAACAAAACCTGCCCGGCAGCACTACAGCCCTGAATTGACAGTCATGTTACAAACGCCTCATTATGATGTATTTGTCAGTCAGGGCTTTGCCACCTCTCTTTTGCATACATTTGTTAAAAGAGCTTTCTTTAATTAACTATTACAATATTTGTTAATGCTAATACGGATAGTGCAGGTACATAGGGAAGCAAGTATCTGTTTTTAGGATTAGTCTAATTCACGGATCTGGTATTTCTTGCGTAAGGTGCTGGTTTTGTAGAGCAACACCACGGACTTCAAAAATATAATATTAGTGCATGTTGGTTTCTTTGAATTACACTGTGCACTGCCCTATATACAACATATGTAATCTATAGATATATCTTTAATATATACATCCGTTGTGCAAAATTCATATAACATTCTTGCCCTCTACAGATTGAGCGGTACAAACTTAAGGAGTAGCTAGGTATCGCTCAGGTGAATTAAATGATCAGAGAAATGATAAAGAAGTTATTTAACGACGATGCTGGTGTTTCACCCATCATTGCAACCCTTGTTCTTATCGTGGTTGCAATTGCCGGTGCAGCAGCAGTTGGTGTGCTTATGGGATCATTCTCAAGCGATGTTTCCAGCAGTTCCAGCTCCGAAGGTGCAGCAAATGGTGCATCAACCGAGCTCCTCATTGCAGGTTCAACAACAGTTCAGCCTGTTTCCGAAGTCCTCGCAGAGGCATTCATGAGAGCGAACCAGGGTGTAAAAGTATCTGTTCAGGGCGGCGGCTCCGGTGCAGGAATCTCCTCAGCTGAAATGGACATTGTAGACATCGGTGCAGCATCCGAAGATGTTGACACAGTCACAGCACATCCAACCCTTCAGAAACACCAGATCGGTGCCAGCGCTGTAGTAGTAATTGCAAATGGTATTACTGGTACTACCACAGATGTTCAGCTCGATACTCTGTATCGTGCAGCAGATGCAAATGGTCATGTAACAGCAGCTCAACTCACAGCAGCCGGTTTGACTGGTACAGGCGCAGATCTCTATCAGAGGGATGAGTCAAGCGGTACAGAGGAAACCTTCTCAAAGTGGGTAAACGGCTCCAAGACTGCAATAGATGCAACAAACGCAATAGGTGCAACAGGCAATGCAGGTGTACTTAAAGCTGTAGAAGGAACCGTTAACACAATTGGATTCGTAGACTTCGGCTTTGCAGAAGACTCCACTGTCACCCTCATCGACATCGGTGCAGGTACTGACAAGGCAACTGTAAAGGCAGAAATCCTGAAATCTCTGAAAGGCCAAGCAAGCATCTTCCCAGAGGATATGACCAGACCACTCAACTACCTGACCAACGGTGCACCATCCACTCTTGAAAAGTCCTTCATAGACTTCTCAAAGCAGCCATCCCAGGATGCACTCTTTGATGAAGTAGGCTACTTCTCAATGGTCGACATCTCCTAAACGTAAAACAATCGAACTATGATTTGTGTGTGAACACAGATCATAACCTTTTTTTCATTTATTCAAGAAAACGGAACATAAGAATAACATGAGCCGCAAATCAAAATCATTAACACCAGAATACGTGTTCAGTTCCTGTACAGTTCTAACGGCTTTGGTCACTTTATACTTCATAGGCTTTATCTTCTATTTTGCTTATCCCACCTTTGCAAGCCAGGGTTTCATCAATTTTATAACAGGTTCAGAATGGAACTATTCTGAAAATATCTATGGAATACGGATATTTCTGGGAGGGACTGTCGTCCTTACGCTGGTTACTCTTATGCTTGCTGTGCCAGTGGGTGTTTTCACCGGCGTGTTCCTCTCAGAATTTGCCTCGCCTAGAGTAGTTTCAATAATGAGACCACTTATCGAATTATTGGTTGGCATACCTTCAGTGGTATACGGTGTATTTGGTCTTTTTGTGCTGGGTCCGATCTTCGGTAGCTATGTAGCTCCTATCACAGTTTCCATTTTAGGTTTCCTTCCTTTTTTCCAGGATGCAGGCTCAGAGCGGGGGGTCGGACTGGCACTTGCGTCGACAGTACTCGCCATTATGATCCTGCCAACAATAATCTCCATATCCGAGGACTCCATCCGTTCTGTTAAAAGAGAATACAGGGAAGCATCTTTTGCTCTTGGAGCCACTCACTGGGAAACAATAAGTAATGTTGTGTTACCAGCCTCTTCCAAAGGCATACTCTCTGCCGTGGTTTTAGGCATGATGAGAGCCATGGGTGAAACTATGGCTGTGGTAATGTTATTCGGCAGTGCCAAGCAGATACCTACCACTTTTTTTAGTTCCGGTTATGCCATGACCTCCAAGATCCTGAACGATATAGGTCTGCATATAGCCGAGGAAACATCCCGAAGTGCTTTGTTCGCCGTTGCAGCAGTGCTTTTTGCAACAGAGATATTATTTGTCGGGCTTGCGCGGGTCATAGGAGGAAAACTATGAACATGAGGCATCTGAAAGGCAAGTTCTTCATATCTTTATCATATCTATGTGCAATTTTCGTATTGCTTGCACTTGTGTTCATTCTGGGCAATATCACAATAAAAGCACTCCCAAGCCTTAACATGCATTTTATATTTACTTCAGAATCCAATGAACCTGGTTATGGTGGTGCCATCGGTAATGCCGTAGTGGGCACAATTATCATTTCATTGTTTTCTACACTGCTGGCAACGCCTGTAGCTGTAGGCACAGCAATATACCTGAAAAGATATGCAAACGAAGGTCCTCTTGTAAGGATATTCAGGTTCATGATAGATGTACTTTCAGGAACTCCTTCAATAGTCCTGGGAGTTTTTGGTTTGATGCTGCTTGTTTTTGTTATGAGGGAGATTACAGGAGGCTTTTCACTTATTTCAGGTTCAATTGCGCTTGCAATACTCATATTGCCAGTTATTGAACGTGCCTCTGAAGAGGCTATCGACAGGGTCCACAGAGACCTTGAAGATGCAAGCTATGCGCTTGGTGCCACAAAATGGGATACCATAAAACATATCACTATCCCCTCCGCTCTTTCAGGGATTTTGACAGGTATAGTTTTAGGAACAGGGCGTGCTGCGGAAGAATCTGCTGTAGTGATCCTTACCGCAGGCTACACTCAGTTCTTCCCAGAATATAAGGTTGCAGCAAGTGAAAAATTATTATTTGGGATAAAGGTCTATCCTTTCCAGGACCTTGTAGCAACTTTGCCACTTGCTGTTTATCATTCTTTTGAATTCCCTCATCTTGTTTCTGTTTCAGAAGGTTTTGCGGCAGCTTTCGTGCTGATATTCATAGTCATGATAATAAACGCCGTTACACGGCTAATCGTCTGGAGGCGCAGAATTGGCTGAAATACGTGTGAAATTGAAGGAAAAAGGTGCGCTTGACCTTGAGAAAGACTCTGAGATGGAGGAGTACCTCGCCGAGATAGAAGAGTTTGCCAGAACTCACCGCCCTGCTCCTGAAGAGGGAGAGGTAAAGCAGGAAGAGACTTTATCTTCTCAAGACAGTGATGAACATATTGTACTGGATAAATCCTACTTCACACTGGATGAATCACTTCAGCCGGAGGAGAAGTCAGAAGAGAAAAAAGGTTTCATGGGGCTTAAAAAAGGCGGAAAAAAGAAAAAAGACGGTGCTGAAAAAAAAGCAGCAAGAGAGGAAGAAAGGAAAAAGAAAAGAGAAGAGAGGCAGGAAAAACGGAAAAACCGGGATAAAAAAGATAAAAAAGACAAAGCATCCGGGGAGATCGCTGAAGTTATCGAGGATGGATTAGCAGAAAGCATAACCGTACCTGAAGAGCCCGGAAAACAGCCAAAGTCAAAGAAAAAGAAAAAAGAAAGACCCAAAAAAGCAAAGAAGAAGGATGGAAATCCATCTAAGCTAAATGAGGCTATAGAAAAGATAAAACAGGCGATCTCTCCTGTCATCGACTATGTCGAGGAACTGCCCTTCGAAGTGGGAGAGGTCAGGGTGCCCGTTCCCGGAGTGCCTCAGCGCAAGGTGAACATCACATACCTCGTCAAAGCTCCTTTCCAGTATGTGCATGTTGAGTATACGGGCGAAGAACTACGCTATAGCTGTATGGAACCCCCCTTGAGTGAAGGTGAACAGCAGAACCTCGCTATCGTGGAGAATGCATTTGATAAAATGGCACACTCCGAGATCCTGCTAGTGGCCGAGGAAGACCGTGCTGCAGCTCTCAGGGACCGTTTCAACCTTATTCTTGAAATATACAAGATGAAGCTCACTGAGTTTCAGACTGAGAAGTTCTTCTACTATCTTTTTAAGAAGTACATGGGCTTTGGTAAGGTAGACGTCCTCATGAACGATCCGTATATCGAGGATGTCACCTGCAACGGCCCCAATTCTTCCATCTACGTGAACCACAGGGTGTATGGATCAGTAGCAACGGACGTTGTATTTGAGGAAATAGAGCTTAACAACTTCGTCATGAGGATAGCACAGGCAGCCGGGAGGCATATTTCGGTACTTCAACCTATCAGAGATGCAACACTCACAGATGGTAGCCGTGCTAATCTTACTCTGGGCAAGGAAGTGACAAAAAAAGGTTCCACTTTCACCATCAGACGTTTCAGGTCAAATCCTGTTTCATGCATCGACCTCATAAAATACAATACCTTCGATGCCACAGTACTGGCATACTTCTGGCTCATGGTGGAGTACAAACGCTCCATTCTGGCAGCCGGAGGGACTGCATCAGGCAAGACAACCACCCTCAATGCGTTGGGAGTGTTTATTCCCCACGAATACAAGATAGTCTCCATTGAGGATACTGCAGAAATGAACCTCATGCATCCAAACTGGACCCAGTCAATTACAAGAACAGGTTTTGGTGGTAGCGGCGAGGGTAACATCGAACTATATGACCTGCTCAAAGCCGCTTTAAGGCAGCGTCCTGAGTATATAGTAGTGGGTGAGGTAAGGGGTGCCGAAGCAGGTACACTTTTCCAGGCCATTTCAGTAGGTCACCCCTGTATGGGTACCATTCACGCCGGCTCCATCCATGAACTGGTGTCCAGAGTGGAATCCGAACCTATGAACGTGCCCCGCAACCTCTTTGCAAGTCTTGATCTCGTTTTATTCAATGCCATGATCAAAGTCGGAGAACATTTCCTCAGAAGAGCTCTGCGTATAGTGGAAATAGTGGAGCTTGACCCGGAAAGGGGGGACCTAATTACCAATCCTATCTTCAAGTGGGACCCTGTCAGCGACACTTATGAGTTCGGAGGCAACAGTTCCATGTTCGAGGACATAAGCGAAGAGTTCGGTATTGACCCCGAAAGTCTTACCAGAGAGATGTACAAGAGAGCGGACTTTTTGGCAGCACTTGCGCGGGATGGCATAACTGATTATAGGGACGTGGCAAGGGCAATAAGGCGATACTCCAAGGACAGGGATGCCCAGGTAGAGGAAGCACAAACATGAATCCAAAGGCTACTGGTCCTGGTGTGCTGGGGAAGTTACAGCACAACGCTTCCAATAAGTATGTGGAACAGTACAAGATGTTCTGCTATGGTTTCGGTAAGTACATAGACCGCAAGCCCCAGCCGGATATAGCCAAATCTCTTTACCAGGCCGACATGGTGATGACCCCTGGTATGTTCATATCCCTTGCTCTGGTAACAGCGATTATCGCCTCCTTTGCAATTTTCGTAATTTCCATTGTGCTTTTCAGGAGTTCGGCCTCACCCCTGGTATACATAAGCGTGCTCACTTTCCTCACATTCGGCCTTACTGTAAGTGGTTTCCCCTTTATCCTTTATAACCAGATCTCGAACAAGAATCTGAACATCCAGCAGGAACTGCCTTTTGCCTTAGGTTATATGTCCATTCTTGCAAGTGCCGGATCTTCTCCAATGGATGTAATACGTACAGTTGCCATAGAAGACTATGGCGATATTTCCACGGAATTCGCTAAGGTTATGTACAGGGTGGATGTGCTGGGGGAAGACGGCGTTTCTGCCCTGAATCACCTGACACGTAATACCTCCTCAGAGGTGTTCAGAGCGATATGTATCGATCTTGCTAATTCCATGCAGTCAGGAGGCGGTTTACGTACATATCTGGAAATGAAGACAAAGGAATTCATGCAAATGCGCTGGAGGACCCAGAAAGAGTTCGTTGAGTCACTGGCTGTGTACGGTGAAGGTTATCTCAGCGGAGTGGTCATGAGCGTGGTGCTGGTGGTGCTGCTCATTGTTGTGGGTAGTGCCCTAGGTATTGAACTTGGCATAGCGACTCCGCGTCAGCTGTTTGACATGTTCATTTATTTCCTGCTTCCTTTCATCAACATATTCTTCCTGGTGTTGCTCGGGATGAAATACTCAAGGAGCACAATATGACACCCTCTGATCTCAAAGGTTTTAAAACTCTCAATATTGAGAAGTATCGGCTGATAGCTAAGAGGTATGCTCAGGTCTTTACTGTCAGGTACAATATAAAACGTGAGTATATCACCTTGGGCATTCCTGTATTCCTGGCCATATGCATTGTACTTGCAGGAGTGCTGACAGGTCACACTTTTACCACAAAGAACGACTCAGGACAAGTTTCGGAAGCGGATTCTAAGAAAGATGCCTATCAACAGCTCTTAGAGGATATGGCTGCTGAGGAAGCTGCAAAGAGAGGGGAGGTGGTGCAACCTGAAGAGCCTTTGGCAGAAGCGGAGGATGAGAAGGATAAATCAAAGGATGATTTGGATCACATAATGATATATGCAGTGCTTATAGCCTTAATTCCTTATTCCATTGATTCGTATATACAGAAAAAATTGCTGAAAAGAAGAGAAGTGGCATTCAGTGAGTTCCTGTACAAGCTTTCGGAGCTTATGCGCGGTGGTATAGACCCGGTCAAGGGTGTTGTTACCCTTTCAAGGACTACGGACCTGGGTGCCATTGCTCCCAATGTGCAGGAAGCAGCATCAGCCATGCTGCTGGGTAGTTCTTTTGAGGATGCTATGCACAGGATGGCAAGATCCATAAACAGTAAGCTTGTGTCAAAATACATCAACATCGTAGTGCAGGCAGCATACACCGGAGGTAATGTGGCGGACCTGCTGTTCAGGACATCCGAAGACATGCGTACGGTAATAGCCATAGAAAAAGACAAAGAAGCAAACCTCAAACAGTATATAGTGATTTTTTACCTGGCCCAGGGTATAATTGTAGCTCTTGCATACATTCTCTCAACATCCCTGCTACCTCTAATTCAGGGTGTGGGGTTGGAAATGCTCGGTGGTGGTAATGGTCTTTCCGAGATCAACTTTGAACGTGGTTTCTTCCACATGATCATTCTTAACGCTCTTTTCGGAGGTATGATAGTAGGTATGATCACAGAGGGAGAGATGAAGCATGGTATGAAGCATTCAGCTATACTTATAGCTTTAAGTTACGTTGCTTGTGTTACTCTGATATTATCTGCTGGCGGCGGAATGTATACTATAAAACTTGTATCAGGGGATGGACAACAGGCTATTGGTGGTCTTCCTATACAGGAACCCATAGCTTTCAATGTTACTGATTTTTCTGGCAAGCAAACTCCTGGCGTCTATGTGGAGATGACAATCTCTCCCTCTGGTATAATCTCAGGTGTAATGTCACAAGAAAACGGAACAGTAGAAGTTACTCCTACCCCCGGAGAAGAACCCGGTAATTACACAGTAACAGCAACAACAGGTAAAAGTTCAGCTACAGCGTCTATCGAAGTTGTAGGGGGTTCATGAGCCTATGACCACACATAGAAAAGAGAGGTTTGAAACACAGCCTCACTGATTTAAATATGAACTCTATACGGAAGTGTGAACAAGATATTAGGGGCGTGTTAATTCTCTAAGCTCGCATAGCTCGAATAGTGGAACGAATACCCCAGACCGGAGGGTTTCCGGTAAGCTACATAATCGGAAAGGCAAAACATAAATTCTTATATATCAACAACTTAAGATTACATACTATGAGCAACACTCATGCCCTTAAAACTCCTCGCGGGTTTAGCGGTAAAAAACCATCCGGCACTTCTAAAGCCGTCTACCCTCCTGAAGAATCTTTTAATCCGGAATTCATCAAAGAAGTAGAGCAGAGTATACAAGACATTAAAGATGGAAAAGGCATCAGGTTCAAATCAGTAGATGATTTATTTGACTATCTTAAGAAATGACATATGAACTTATCATCACACCTAGTTTTGAAAAAGATACCAAAGGTCTCTTTAAAAGAGATCCTGTTCTCTTTGATAGGATACAAGCAACCGTTAATAGTATTCTGAAAAATCCAGAATGTGGTAAACCCCTGCGTAATGTGCTCAAAGGATCTCGCAGGGTTCACATTGGCCATTTTGTTTTGATCTATGAAATAGATGATTCTGAAAACACAATATCTCTTCTCCGTTTCACTCACCACGACAAAGCGTACTCGTGAAACTTAGATATCCGGATCTTCCCTGACAGATCCTCTAGCTCGGCCCTCTGCAAAGGCCAGAATCTACAAGGTTCCAGGCAAAAAGTTCTCTTTTTTTTGAAAAATTGTAGAGGATTCCGAAAAACCCCGGTATTTGAAAACTACCTTATATATTATTTATAAACAATAACTGAAAACAATAAGTTTATCGAAATCCTCTCAAATGTTTTGAATCCAGAAATCCAAAACTCAGAGAAAAATTATGTAAGTATGATGATGAATACAGATATGTGAGGTGTGATCTTCAAACCACTGTTATCTTTTAGGCTTATGTCCATACAATTTGTAATACCTATGGTTAGGGGGTAAATCTCATTAGATCAGCTCATAACAACCGTTTAAGCAAATGTAAAATATCCTGAAAGAAGGACTCAAAAACATAATTTCTTATATTAACAAGCTGAAAGTAATTTACTAAGATAGATACTCATGCCCTTAAAACTCTCCGCAGATTCAGCGGCAAAAAACATATGGCACTTCTAAAGCTGCCTACTTTCCGGAAGAACGTTTGAATCCGGAGTTCATCAAAAAAGTAGGGCAGAGTATACAAGACGTTAAAGATGGAAAAGGTATCAGGTTCAAATCAGTAGATGATTTATTCCGCTTCTCTTACTAGCCTCTATTCAATATGTGTTTTAATCACTCAATACCTCAGAAGAACAACTCCTCCTGCAATTAAAAATGAGGCAGCAACTTTGCAAAGAGTGATCTTTTCTCCCAATACCATAATACTTAAGAGCAGTGCTATCAATGGAAATGCTGCTACAAGAGGGGATATTTGGCTTACGTCACCATACTTCAAGGCATAATAGTATGCAAGCTGACCTAACAAAGCAGCGCAAATGCCTTCAAATGCAATATATGTAGCGTCTTTTGATGTGATTCTTAAAATGTTTTCCCATTGTCCTGATACAGTTACCGTTATCAATAGGATTATGCTTATTATAAAACTTCGAATCGTAAGTGCAATTAAAGGCTGTGTGCTACCCAGTCCAAGTTTTCCAAAGATAGGAGCAATACCCCAAAATAACATTGCAATACCAGCAAACAGATAGGCACTGAACACTTTATCTCAACCCCATGCTTAAAATACAGCTTACCCTACTCTTTCTCTTGTATCGATAGTAATACCTTTTCCTGTAACATTGAAAGGAATCATCCTGTTAAGTGGGGAACTGCCAGGCATTTTTGGGATGTTTATATATCTATTTATTTTATTTCCCATGTATTCTGTTCTGAACTGGATGATCCCATCTACAACAGTTCTTATAACTTTCTCTGAACGGTCACTTAGGAGCCCCATGTCTGAAAGCAGCAAAAAGGTCGTATTATTTTCCCTGCTCATCGCAGCAAAAGAACCCAGTGCGCTTTTGATGATGCATATATCTTCATCCATGAAAAGATAAGAAAAAGTGTCGATAATGCATATATCAGCATTCAGGATCTCTATGAGTGCAGGTTCTGGTATTATCTCAGAATCTGGATTGCACCTCGCTTCTGCTTTTTGGCATAAACATAGCAATGAGTTCAGATCATTAAAATATTCCATGGAAATAAAATTATTTGTTCTGTTGTTTTCTGTAATAAGAGATATATTTCCTTTTGTTTCGTCATTTAAAGATGCAGTAGAAAGATATATTATTTTTTTCATGTCTCCAAGCAGTTCCTGTGTTGCCATCTGCACAAAAACGCTCTTGATATTGCCCATGTCTTCTTCTACCAGAAGTACCGTATTTTCGGGTATATTACCCAATCCAAGATTTGCAAGCATTGGTTACTTACTGGCAAAGTATGTTACTTAAAAATGCTATCTTTAGTTTATATATGAATATTTAATCTATATTGCTTACAGAATACTATATATGATATGCAGGGAAGGTATATATCTGCCCGGTTCTTCTAAATCAAAGATGGCTGGTATGATGAGATTTCTTGGTATCAAAGATGATAACGCAGTTACAGTTGTGTTCGGTACGCTAATGTTGATTTTGATCACCATTACTGTAGCTTCAGGCATAGCAGTAATGGTTTCTGCGATGCAGAAAGATGCCATGGAACGAGAAGAATATCGTATTACAGTTGCAAATGAGGATATAAAGATAGTATCTATACAGCCCACGATAAACGAAACTACTTCCCAGTGGGAGAGTGCTAAACTCACTTTGCTTAATCTCAACACTGAAGACTCATCGATCAAAGGCATTAGTTTTAACGATGTCTATGCAACTAATTTCATGGTATATAATAGCTCAAACGCGATAGAAAAAGAGGGAAGCTATCCCGTAGTATACAATTATAATAGGATGATTAAGATCCCTGCACAGAAAACAGTTAGTATCTGCCTCAATTTCTCTAATATCACAATTCTGTCAAGCGAAGAGATAAGCACATCCGGATGGAATAATACAAGTAAGAACTATACTATACCGCTTAATAATAACATTCGCGAAATATATTCTCTCTCTGCTTTTCCGGAATCCATTGTTAAAACAGAGTTATTTAATAGTACAATAAATGCAACACTAGGCGATTTTGATCTCGATCTAACTGAAGGGACTATCACTTTGTTTGGTTCTCTTGCAGGAGGAAATCTGGGCAACAATACTAATTACACGCTCAAGTATAACTTATCAATGGAACCATTCATGAAACCAGTGTTTATAAAGAATAACCAGCCGGTACAGATCAAGGTAATGACATCGTATATCAATACCTTCGAGAAATTCTTTACTCCGCCAGTACCCATGGCAAAGGTCAATTACTATACAGAATACAGGAATGGAACGCTTCAGCCATATTTGATTCTTGACGCATCAGGCTCTTTTGATACTGACGGATATATAGTTGCTTACAAATGGTCCGTAAACAGTACGATAAACAGTACGAACTATTCCTCTGAACTATCTGGAATTATCGTTAGATATAATCCCAATAACACATCTAATCTTACCGTAGACCTAAAACTAATTGATGACACTGGCATGGTTTCCAGACTGAGCGATGTTTCAGGAGCTATAGTCATAAAGTAAGTTTATGATTTATGCTTCAGATTGCATAATTGGAGATTATGCTTAACCTATCAAACCTATCCACTATACACGGAGTGTATTGACATAGACTACGAACAGAGGAAGATACAGCTAACAGGCGGCTCTACATATATTGTCTCTTTGCCTATTAAATGGATAAGAGGGTGTAATCTTAGCCACGGTGATTCTTTGACACTTATACCGCGTAGCGATTACACTCTTATCCTGTCTGCTAATATGAGCACTGAAAACAAGAAGCTGGAATCTACCATGGAGATTTCATCTGAAGACATGCCAGAGGACAATTTCAGGATACTTGTATCGCATTATCTGGCCGGTTATGACCTCATCAGGCTTGTTTCAAATAAAGGCTTCCATGCTCAGGATCGCAAGTTCTTCAAGGATGTGATCCGCAAGCGTCTGATTGGCATTGAGGTCATTGAAGAATCAAGGAACGAAATATTATTGCAAAGCCTGATGAATTATCAGGAATTGCCTCTGAAAAAGGCTCTCCAGAACATGTCAAGGTTAATTAATTCCATGCTTGAGGATGCTATGGTTTCCCTTAAGACACATGATATGGAACTTGCAGAGGATATTATCAACCGTGATAATGAAGTCGACAGATTTTATCTTCTTACTGTAAGGCAACTGAAAGTTGCAGTGGAAGATCCAAAAGTTGCAGAAAAGATAGGCATAGAAAGGCCCCACCAATGCCTCAGTTACAGGCTTGTCACAAAGATCATCGAACGTATAGGAGATCATGTGGAGAGAATAGCACAACAGATCATTATTATGGATGCTATAGTTCCTGAAAAAGATGATATCTTTGCAATGGGTGCTTTTGTACAGAAGGTTTTCGCAGACTCTTTCAGGGCACTTGAAGAAAATGACATTAATTACTCCAATAAAGTCATCAATTCTGCAAGAAGGTTTGAGGGCTATACTGTAATAAACCATGAGCAGAAAGCGCCTCACTGCTCCCCTATGCAAATGGATGTCATTAGAGAAAGCCTTAAGAGAATTTCTGAATATAGTGCCGATATAGCGGAAATGTCCATTAACATGAATTCAGATCTCAATCAGAAAAAGTAAAACCATCTGTATTATTTCTTTTTTAATGTTTCTCTTTGAGAATGCTCCCTAAATGCTATTATTTATCGATCGTTGCTTATTGTCCAGTACAAAAAATAGAATATATTGAGTAAGTCGCAAAACTTACCAATATGGATAAAAATAAAGTGAGCAGATTATTTTACGCTCACTGTTAGAGTATCCAGGTCCTTCTGTCCCTTTGCATCAATGACAATCAAGGTTACAGTATACGTGCCTGCTTTTGTATATTTCTTAGTAGCTTTCATACCCGTTGCTTCAGTGCTTACACCATTTGACGCATCAAAATCCCATCTGTATGAAACGATACCGACATCATCCGTAGACAGGCTACCAGAGAAACTAACTGTGGAGCCCACGGAAACCGTCTTATCGGAACCTGCATTTGCAATAGGTGGATTATCTCCAGAAGTTGCCGAATCGGTAATAGACACTTTTAATGTGTCTGTGGATCTCTGTCCGCTGGTGTCTGTAACTATGAGAGTTACAGTATATTCGCCTGCAGTGGTATATGTTTTAGTAGCTGTTTGCCCCATTGCTTCAGCCGTTATACCATTTGACGCATCAAAGTCCCACGAATAAAGGGCTAGACCTTTATCATCAGTGGAAGCACTGCCATCAAAGCTAACCACAGAACCTATAGTTGCTGCCTTATCTGAGCCCGCATTAGCTACTGGCGCATTATCCACTTGATTTGTAACGGCTGAAGTTGTAATAGTTAATTTCGGCTTCTGAGCAGCGTTAGACCATTCGTTACTATAGAACGCAATGTAGTTACCGCTTTCTGTCTTTGCCTTGATGAAGAAACCAGTGTTCGTGTACTTGCCACTTACATATTCCTGCACAAGCTGTGTCACATCAAAGTCATAGTATTTGTTATCAGGTACTGTGCTGGCAGGGAACGTAAGAGTTGCATATGGTGTACTTCCCTGGACAATGCCGTTCTTATCATACCAGTTTCCTCCGGCATTGCTCCAGAGAGTGCCAGAGGCACGATAATTCCAGCTCACATGCTTTGGATCCCATGCAGCTGGCCTGTAAACTTCAGCTACACTATCGGATGTACGGGTGTTACCTGCCGGATAATACCAATAGAGTGAAAGCATTGCCTTGGATATTGTATCTGTTGTTTTGAATGAACTCAGGTCGAAAGAAATTAAACCCCTGCTAATGCCTGTACTTTTTCCAATATCTATATAATTAGAACCGGAAAAAACAGTAGTTGGAGCCAGTTCACGTAACCTATTGTCATAGGTCGGCATAAGAGTAACAGAACCTGTTGAAGCTACTGCCGTAGTGCTTACAACTACTTTCAAAGTATCTAATGATTTCTGTCCACTCGTATCGATGACAGTTAGTGTTACAATGTATGTTCCCGCAGTTGCATATGTTTTTGTGGCTGTTTTGCCGGTTGCTTCAGACGTTATACCGTTTGAAGCATCAAAGTCCCATGAATAAAGGGCTATTCCTTTATCGTCGGTGGAAGAAC
Organism: Methanosarcinaceae archaeon UBA470; assembly: GCA_002508425.1. Classification (GTDB taxonomy): domain Archaea; phylum Halobacteriota; class Methanosarcinia; order Methanosarcinales; family Methanosarcinaceae; genus Methanomethylovorans. The sequence continues at coordinate 32,361 of DAKU01000111.1, read as the reverse complement.
TGCCATCAAAACTAACAGCTGAGCTAACAGTAGAGGTCTTATCAGAACCTGCATTGGCAACCGGCTCAGCATCAATCTCATTTGAAACCACAGAGCCACTTCTGGATGCCTGTGCAGTATTACCATATCTGCCAATGTTTATCCTGCCACCGTTAGGTGATGGTTCACTGCTGTAGGATGAAACTGAATATCCTGCATCAATCAACGTACTTGATGAGGAATCTGCTATCCATTTACCGTTTGAATAGTGGCCTGCTTTACTCTTAAGGTGGTAGTCACGGGAACCAGCGTTTGAATTTGTTGAATCAACGCATGATGGATCAACATTAAGGTTGTTGCTCATTGTAAATCCGCTGCCATAAGTTTGACCGTTCTTGTTGTTATAAATATCATTGTTTTGGACTACAAACTTAGAGTAAGTTGGATTGGTATTCCAGATACCCACACCGGATCCGGTGATAGAGGAAACACCATCACTGTTCATGATTATGTTGTTCCTGACATAAGTTGTGAGTTGAGTCTGTTGCTGGCGTCTTCCGGACCTCAGGAAATACTTCACCGCAGCATGTCCGCCATCATCAAAAACGTTGTTCTCTATGATAGTATTGTCAAAATCACCCAAAACAATAGCAGCGTTACTAAAACCAGTATTACTTGAGTACTGTCCAACTTTTGTAAAGGTATTGTGGTGGATATATACATCCTTAGCATGGATTGCATTATCCTGGTAGTTTGCAGACATCCAGATACCTGCACCTTTAATGTTGTGGATGCGGTTGTTGTATATTTCTATATCATCAAACACACAACTGGATGTGGAAGAAGTACCTATCTGAATTGCAGGGCCTGTTGACCCATCAGAAAGAGAAGAATATATCAGGTTGTCATGAATGGTGGAATCTGTACAACCATCTGAATACCTGCATGCACTATTTGTTCGTGTGAAAACAGTATTATAAGCGAATTCGACATTGCTGCATCCAAGCGCATAAAGCGCATCATGGCCTACCTTGTACACATCATTGTTAGTGAATTCAATGTTATCGGCTTTTCTTACCTGTAATCCATCGCCACATCCCCATTCAAGACGCATATCAGACACTTCGATGTTGTCGCCGCCATCAAAAGCCATCATATTGTAATATCCAGATCCAAGAGATACCGCCTGATTCGCACTGTTTCCATCGATAGTGAAACCTGTGATTGTGATACCACCATCTGTTCCAATGTTTGCGATTATAGGCACTTCACTGGACCAGCCTGCATTTGCAACAAGTTTTATTTCAGCGGTTGAATCGCCTGTAAGTATTGTATTAGCACCGATGTTCAGAGTGCTGTCTATCCAGTATGTATTAGGCCCTCTCAAATATACAGTACCGCCACCCTGGCTGTCTATATATGCAAGAGCTTTGTTAATTTCGATATGATCATTTGTTCCGTCACATTGGTAGTTTACGGTTCCGCTTGTGCTGCTTGTACCGACATATACGGTTGCTGCCGAGGATATACCAGATCCGACAACTGAAAAGCATACTATGGAAATTGAAAGGATAAGAAGAGAACAACCTATTTTTGGTATATATGTGCTGCATTTATATTTAGGTATAAATTGAGAGTATTTTGTTATAACAGCAGATAGTAATGAAATGACTATTTGAAAATCAAAACCTAATGCATATAATGCAATCAGTATGATGTGACGAGATTTAGACCACCTATGCAAACCGAAGCCTTTATTGAGTTTTTTATAAATATATTCAAACATATTTGTCCCCTATATTTTTCTTGAACTTAATAGGAGTAAAAGCAAATATATTGATATAAAAACGACCTATATATATTAATTTCTAAAAATATAATTTAGTTATTAATACAGATTAAATTGTTGTAATATATGAGCAATTTTCAATTAGAGGCCCATCTACAAATCCTTTTTACTATGCAAATATTACTCTTACCTTTACATTATCTTTCCAATTCTTGCAGTAATGAATTTGACACGTTTAGCAAAGGGCGATGACGGAGTTACTTGTTTTTTGATTGACTTTTTATTAGGAATCACGACTTTTTCAGGACGGGGACAGTAAGCTGGTTTCCAGCCGGATTTTTCTAAACGCTTTGCAGTAAAGTTTAATTTGGGGATTCTATTGGTTTTAATAAGAAAGTCTGAAGTGTAACTTGATTTTGTTCAAAATGCCTGCATTCGTTGGCAGGTGTGTTTGGATTCAAGGCCATATTTTCAGGGTTGTTATGAGCAGATCCTGCCATAATTGCCATAAACATGTGTAAAAAAGAATATTACTTAAAAGAATTCATTATAGTATTCAGTGAAAGTATAGCATATTGAGAATATTTGACAGAATGGATGTTATCCATTCTTTTTCTTACCAAAAGTGATAAGCTTGTATTTCCCTATTATTTGAACACTATAGATCTATAAAATATATATACATCAAATTTATGTACAATATTTGCATGCTTATTTTATGGTAGATTATAAATGAATACCAGCATAGTTCAAGAACAAAAAGAAAATGTTCATTATAGCCTTTTAATTGGTAACGATAAACTAAATGGTTACATTTCGGACCCTTCGGAAATACCATCCGCAAATGTTCCATTGTTACAAGATAATGATTATTTGGATAATGCCATAGTTCTTGGAAATCCAATTGAAATGATAAAACGGATTTCATATGCTCAATCATCGAGCATTGTGACAACTGGCTCTAAAGCAAAAATGGAAAAGAAGATTTCTATCTTTACAAAGGTAAAGACAATTTTAAAGATATGATATTCTGTCTCTGTATAAACGTTCATGAAGCACATCTGACACCATCATCAACCATTATTATTCACAGAAAAGTATATTGCACCATCGTTGCTGCCTTAAATGAGAAAGAAAATGAAATACAAAAATTGAATGTAGAAATGGTACATAAAGTGGTCTTCCTTCAATCCTCTATTCTAAATAAACAAAGTATGAAGCTTAAATCAATCAAGGATGTGAAAAGGAAGAATAGTATAGGTTGATTAAAATCAAAATAGAGAAAGTTCAGCTATTTTCTAAATAGATAATTTCACTTGCCTTCTTCTCCAATGTTTTCTGCACGTTTGTAAGACCTGCTGCCTCTTCCTTCTTCCAGATGTTGACTAGAGCAAGAGCCTTCTTATTCTCTTCTCTTTCCCTTTTAACCTCATCGAACTCTTCCTGAAACTGCTTGAGTTCCTCGGATATCATAAAGAGTTGGTCATGCTGTTTCTGGATGTGTTCTTTCATATCTGTATTTTCAGCCTTCAAATTCTCTATATCCTTGAGCTCTTCCTTTGCCTCCTTCAATAGCTCCTTGTTGGTGAAGGTAAGGTCATCTTCGCATTTCAAGCAGGATTCGATTAGGAGGTTGATGTCAGGTTGGTAGTAGCGGTCCCTAGAACCTCCAAGGGAGTGAACCATCATGGTTTCAGCATATTCTTTTTGAACTACATTTTTGATAAGCACATTGTGGAAAAACTTGCGAAGCAGGTGACCTCTAACTGAGTTCCAGTCAGAGTGTTCTTTCTCGCATGGGTATAAACGATTGTACATTTCATAAATGGCATCTACGTTGAGTCGTCTATAACGGTCTTTGTCTCTTGTATTTTGGACAGATTTACCGTTTCGTCTCTTTGTGGCGGGGTCGCTTATGCGCCCTTTACAAAGATGTAATTTTTATCGGAAATTACTTTACGCCTTTCATAGGCGGTGGTTGATGATGGGGTGGGTTGGATTGGCGGAGTATTGCGGTATTCGAGATAAGCGTTGATTGCTTCAGTGGCTTCTTTGGAGAAGAAGGTGATGAATTTAACAGGGGTCTTCTTTCGCATCTTTTGTCGGATCATATTCTTGAGAACGGTGATGCCTGAAGGGTGGAGACCGTTTTTGAAGGCCTCAATACGGAGATTTAATAAATCACTGTTGGAAAGTCCGGATGAGGCTTGACCGAGGATGAGAGCTCTTTCGAGGACGTCGGCTTTATCGAGCATATCAGTGATGATTTGTTTGTCAAAGTCAGGCTCACAGTGGGTATTGACCTTTTCATCGGGAGTCTCCCAATCAAATTTCTTTACTCTGCGAGGGATGGTGAAACCGTAGAACTCATAAAATGAGGAGATGTCGCTGATGTAGATTCCGATGGTACCATTGGAGTATGGCTTGTTGGTTTTTGGACTAACGGAGTTGAGCAAGTATCAACGCTTTTTCAAGAACATCCGCCTTCTCAAGCATCTAAGTGATCGTTTGTTTACTAACTGCCACACTAGTTTATGTTCTTACTTTTGAGTCCGTGTCCTCAAAGATGATCTTGTGTGTGACTCATTAGCTTCAAGAAACATTCGGAAGGATATGTGATGTCTTTCTCTAGACTCTGGGGCGAACAGCTCGATCCAACTTTCAAATATATTACCCAAGGTGGTGAATCTTAACACAATAAAGTTGCATTGGGTTATTAATAGCTATGTAGATTAGAGAAGACCCGACAAGTATGAGGTAATAGGTGCCTTAATTGCGCTAATAAATGCATTTGTGATGTTCTATGTCCCACGTTAGAATAAAAACATGAATAGCTCCATCAAGTTCATTAGAGTAGCAGCTTGAGAAGAGATTGCAATAAATTGACCTAAGTATAAATGAAAGGTATTCGACAGTGAAAACGGTTAGCAAATATAGTCTTCATGAGCTCTCTATTCAAGCTTTGATTCAAGTTAAATGTTACTATTTATACATATAAATCCAATTCGGCTTTGCACCACATATAAATATCGTTTCTACTCATTCCATATAAAGGAGGCTAGTACATCCATACATTTCCCCGCCCCATACTAGTTATAAGCAAATGCTTGGGATTTGAACACTGCAGATATGATGGACAGATGGTTCCCTGTGATATTGTAAAGAATCTGCAGCCTTTCGCGGAGTTTATAACAGTATGTCCTGAATGCGATATTGGACTAGGAGTGCCACGATATCCCATCCGGCTGGTCAATGGAGAAAAAACGAGGCTATTACAGCCTGCTACAGGTCAGGACTTCACTGGGAAAATGCAGGTTTTTGTCAACGGACTTCTAGAGAACTTACCGGATATTGATGGATTTGTCCTTAAATCGAAGTCCCCTTCATGCGGATTTGGAACAACAAAAGTATTCGCATCTGCTGATGCACAAGAACCTTTGCACAGACATGGCACTGGACTCTTCGCAAAAGGAGTATTGGAACAATTAAGAGACATACCTCATATCGATGAAACATCCCTCATGGACTCTGAGGCCAGAGAGCATTTTGTTACAAGAATATTTCTGCATGCAAACCTAAGACTGCACAATAATTCAATTCAGGAGCTCATCGATTTTCAAACCCGCAATAAACTGCTTCTCATGGCATACGACCAGAGAAAAGTAAAGATTTTAGGAATAACTCTGGCCGACCACAAACACCAGCATTTTGCTGAAACAGTTGCAGCTTACGTGAATACACTGCATGAAATGACATTAGTACCACCTTCAAGAGCCAATTTTGCCAATGCATTCATGCATGCTTTTGGATATTTTTCTCACAGGCTGGAATCTGAAAAAAAGCAGTACCTACTAAACTGCATAGAAGAATACCGTAAAGGTAGCCTATCCCTGGAGGATTTAAGGAAAGCCATGATCCCCCGTATCTTAGAATTCCATGTAGATTACCTAGCAGACCAAACATTATTCTACCCTTACCCTGAAAAACTCGAGAACCTGCATTCAACGAAATCTAATGAGACCTGAGGTAGAGGAAATATAGATATAGAAAACTGACCCTCTGTAATATGTGGGAATGAGGGTTGTTGAGGAAAAGAGAAGGATGCGATAAGATGAACGATGAAGAAATGGAAACTGAAGAGTTCATAGAGGACATACAACCAAATGAAGTACTTATTGAAGTATGTCCGACCTGCGGCAGCCCTGAACTATATTTTGAGGCAGGCGGAGTGGAAGGCTTGTACCATTGTAAACACTGTGGTTACATAGGTGCGTTTGTTATTGATGCCAATGAAGAGATGATGGAACTCATCCAAAAAGAATACAATGCTTCTGCCCAAGATTCAAAATAAATTACGATATAACATAAAATATCGCCAAAATGAGTAACTTAAAATAAAAAGCAAATTAGGACTTGTGCTATTGTGGCTCAAGCAGGAAAAAGTATTAAAACAGGGTCATGCGGCTGGTACGCCTTCGACCTCTGTTTTCCTGATTTCTACTCTTCTGAGCGGATAAATGTTCTTTGCGTTCCTGTAAATAGTAGCAGAGAGCTTGCCCATCATGGCTTCTTCTACAAATTGTTCAAAGTTAAGCTCTGTTGCTCTTTCCTTGACAGTCCTGTCCATTACCTCGCGGATACCCTCGATCTGGCTGGTCCTTGCCCTCTTGACAGTAAAGCAAATAGGCTTCACTCTGACCGTGTAACCATCCTTGGTAGTGACCTTAAGGTTAGTGTCTATCCTGGAGGTCTGCCTCTTGACAATGGAACGCAGATAATCGGTAGTTATCTCGTGTCCGATGAAACGGGTTTGTGCAACATCCCCATTGACATCGTTGATCCTGAACTTGAGTTTAGTGTTGTGCTTTGAGTAATCGTTGGTTAGATCACCAACAGTGGCCTCCACAATACGGCCAATAAGCTGTGCAGGTTCCTCTGCCACAGTGGTGCCGATATTGTGCCTGCCTATGAACTCAGGTGCTTCAATGTTATACCAGGACTTTGACTTCCATTTGTCTAATTTTTTCTGTACTTTTCTTGCCAAGTAATTCCTCCGATCAATGTGGATTCTTATGATAAATGATATGAATAATGTATCTTTTCACTGTACATTCGTTCCTAAGAACGGTAACATAGAATAGATCCTAATTAGTGGCTCTCTATACTATACATGTCCCTATATAAAGAAATCGGTCAGCACACTGACCGATATATTAGATTTACAGGAAGCGTATACCCTTTGAAATTTGCCCGACACGCTTTGCGAATTCTTCAGGCCAGTTAGCAGGGTTAAGACCTTTCTGAGCAAAGAACGCGGAAGACCATCTTTCCAGACCTACTCCCGAACATCCTGACCAAAGTTCCTCGCCTGACTGGCATTTGACATTAAAGCCAGAAGGATATTTGGTTCCATTTACGCTTACATTCTGGAATTCCAGCCACTCACCATTCTCTCCCCTATAGGGTAGAACAGCTTCATAATCAGTAGTACCTGCCTCTGTCTGTGCAGCTACACCTGTCAAACCCTCTTGAGCCATGAACCAGGGAGTAACCCACGCCTTTCTCCATTCCAGTTCAAGGATCTCATTGAATATGTGCATATACTTCTCATGCAGCTCCTTGGCAGAATCCAGGACCTGTTCCTTAGTTCCAAGCCATACGATCTCTATCCGGTGGAATTCATCCACACGTTCCATGCCGTGAATACCGCCACTCTCATATCTGTGAGAAGTGCCCGACCTGTCAAAGACCTTGATAGGGAACTCATCCGTTGGTACGGTCTCGCCCTGCAGGTACATCCAGAAAGGAGGACATTGAGCATAGCACATACCGCCTATAGGTTCACCGATCTTCTCTTTAATAAGAGCAGTGGGAACCTCGTGAGTAACCTTGTAATAATCACTGACCTCTTCCCAGTACTCAGGATCCCTTGTTTTAGGCGGGCATACATAGTATATCTCCGGGTAGACACCTTTCGCATGGCCTGACTTCTGCCAGACTTCCCAAGGCACCAGCTTGGGGAAGATCATTTCCCTGTAATCTAACGGACCCAACAGTTCCTCGAGCACTATTTTCTCAAAGGTCCTAAACATCTGGGTGGACTGTGGTCCATGTATCCACTGGCCACGGCTTGCACCTCTCTTGAGCCAGCCCTCTTTTAACATTGCCTGGGTAGGATCATCAAAGAACTTATGATCTTTCTTTTCGCTCTGCCAGAGCAATTGCCAGTGTTCAGCTTTACCACCATAGGATTGCTGCTGGATCTTATCTTCCATCAAGGTAAGAATTCTGTCAGGCACCTTGTTCTCTATCTCTGACTCACCCACATCCAGAGACAGCCGTATTGCACCATTCTCATACTCTATGGACTTCACGTAAGGTATCTTCATTTGCTTTAAGGGTTTTTCCGCCGGCATGGTGATAATAAATGACTCCACCTCTATTGCCCTAAGACCTATACGAAACTCCTTTCCCAATTTTGCTGCCAAAGGCTTACGTATGCGCATGAGAGCATCATGAGCACGTACATATCTTCCGGATTCTATCAGCAAGTCTATCTTGTTACCGCTAGTACTCCATTCTACAACCTGTGCTCCATAACCATCAGAAGCACCTTTGATGAGTATGGTCTTGTTTGCCTCTTCTAAATACTCCCCGATCATATCATTAGCAGGAGTAACATCTGAACTCGCCCGGAGAGAGACTTTCAATGTGAAATGCAATTCCATTTATTTATTCCTCGGTAATAGTGAATGAAGAGCAGCATAATAAGTAAGCTTTTCAGTAGGGAAAAAGGTTTACATCCTTTATTAATTTTCCATCCAAAACCAATGAACTGGATTTTTTAACCCGCTAGCCTTTCAAGGACCAGCTGCCTAACCTTTCCAAAAGGAAAGCAGTTGAGCAAAAAACTTATTTCATATCTATCCTTACTGCACACCTTATTATTTCTATCTAACAGGATTATGCCTTGAAGTGTGATGATATAATGAATATATTGATATTAGGCGCAGGTGCCGTCGGTCTGTCCCTAGCAGCCCGTCTTTCTAAGGTTGCTGATGTGCACGCTGTGTGCAGACAAAAACATGCTGATATTATCAGGACCAAAGGTTTCAAAATGACCGGTATCTGGGGAGAAGAAATCAGCTTTTTCAGTTGCGGTGAAGAGATACCAAAGGACAGGAATTTTGATTACATATTCATAAGCTCCAAGTCCACTGCTACCAGATCCATTTGTGAACAGTTCGCTGATGTGATAAAAGGTGGGGAAGTAATAAGCCTCCAAAATGGTATAGGGAATGAAGAGATAATTGCAGAATACACTGATAGCGTTATAGGCGGCACTATTATCACAGGTTTTGAATGGGCCGGCGATGCCAGTGTTCACGTATCCGTGGAAAGTGGCCCTATGCAGCTTGGCAGATTCCCTTCGGGCATGGATGACAGTATACAGAAGCTTGCAGACACACTAAAGCAAGCTGGTGTTCCTGTGTCTACCACAGGTAATATAAAAGGAGCACTCTGGTCTAAAGTCCTTTACAACTGTGCATTGAACCCGCTTGGAGCAATAATGGGTGTTCCCTATGGAAAATTGGAGAATACACATGCATGGAGCATAATAGAACGAATGATACACGAAGCGTTCATGATCACTGCCGCTGAAAAGGTTCAGTTGTCCTGGAATAATGCCACTGAATATCTGAGATACCTGAAAGAATATCAACTACCAAATACACGGGCACATCATTCTTCCATGCTGCAGGACCTTGCAGCCCGCAAGAAGACAGAGATAGAATTCTTAAATGGTGCAGTAGTGCAGCGTGCAAAAGGATATTCCATAGATGTACCATATAATGCATTCATCACCGCACAGATACATTTCATGGAAGATCTAAAGACCAAGGGTAATTAAAATGAGTACAAACTGCAACGCACCTACTCTAACCGTGGGCGAACTGGTCAAACTGGGACTAAAAGGAATAACACTAACAATACTGGAATGTAAAAGGTGCCAGTTACACGAGAATGCTACCAATAAAGTGATAATGAGAGGGTCTGAAAGACCAAAAGTGGTTTTTATCGGGGAAGCACCAGGCAAGAACGAAGATGAAGCTGGCATCCCTTTCTGTGGCAGGGCGGGTAAGGTCCTGGATGGACTTATCAATTACATGAACCTTGATGAAAACGAATATGCTATTATTAATACGGTAAAATGCCGACCTCCGAATAACAGAAAACCAACACAAAAAGAGCTTAAGACATGCATACCATTTCTGCTTGCCCAGATAGAGATACTTAATCCTAATGTAATCATACTTCTGGGCAACACGGCAGAACAGGCATTTAGCGTTTCCTCGCTGGACTGGGGTGAAGCGGTGATCACACCTGAGGGCAAACATCTCATAAAACTGTACCATCCAGCAGCTCTGCTTTACCGACGTTCCCTCATGGAAAAGCAGAAAGAAATGATCGATATGAATAAAGCCATGTGGCAGAAAATACGATAGATTTCTCACTTTTTTATGTATTTATACCCCTAAAAAGAAACTTTTTTATAATATGCAAATCACCCTTTTTTGAGGTAAGAAGTGCTTTTGGAGGAGGGCACCTTAGCTATACCTGCTGTAGCTTATAATTGGCAATATCTGAGCGGTAGCTTTGTCTGAGTAAGTAATAAAATGAGGAGGTGATGAAATATCAAAGTTCGAAGTATTTACCGATAACACCGGAAAATACAGTTTCAGATTGAGGGCAAGGAACGGAGAGATAATAGCCACAGGTCAGACCTACGCCAGCAAGACTGGTTGTCTGAAAGGAATAGAATCTGTGAAAAAGAATGCTCCTGTGGCGAAAGTGATTGAGATGGAAAATCCGGTGAAATGAAATTATATCGTAAGTAAATGTTCAAAGGAGACTGCCTTTGAGGATCATTTGTCTACCTTTTCCAGCACTTCTTCAGCTATCCTGGCATTCATAAGCAGATCATCCACAGTGGCAATGAGAGTTGTAACCTTTTCAGTACTAAAACTGATAGTTGCCATTCCTTCAGCAACTTCTGTGCTCATACCAGAAAGATTATCGGGAGAAAGAGAAAAAGCTACTTTCTCGGCTATCTGTGAAGCCTGGGGACTTTTCATTGTTATAGTAGTTCGTATCCTCATCTTTAATCAGCTGCCTTCTCACCCAGTTGCTGCCCCACTATACCATCTACGATATCAATGAACTCCTGTACCCTACCTGGTGGAATAGAAGCTCCTGATGCGATATTATGACCTCCCCCCTGGCCACCCACAGCCAAAGCCCCTTCTCTCATTGCATAAGCAAGGTCAAGACCTTTACTTATCAAGGCCCGCGTACCCCTACCCGAGACTTTGACAATGCCTTCTACTTCATTAGTTGCGATACAGGGTTTCCCGGAGTGCATATACCGTACCACAGTACTGCTTATCATTCCTGTGTTGTCCATATTCTTAGCTACAAGATACCAGATATTCTTTCCTTGCTGCAGCATTCCTTCGGCCTGCTTTATATTGGCAACTATGGACCTCTGGTATTCGACCATCAACTGGCGCGCGTCCTCTACAACAGAAGAATCCTGCATACACATCGACAAGGCTAATCCGGCTTTTTCAAGCTTTCCGCATGTATTGAGAATGGCAACAAAATCGTAAACATTCTTTATTAGCTCTTTATCAAGATAATGCACATCTCCTATGGCTGCATCCACAGCTTCAGGGCTTGCATGCTTAGCAAGCTTGAGTGCAATAGAAGAAGTAATTTTCTTGAGATCCGCCTGGGGCATCTCACTCAATATTCCTTTGACACCAAGGATATCAAGGAAATCATGTATCTTCTTTCTGTCACCTGTGATATCCAGATAAGGTTCAGGCGTGTATTCAAGCACATCCGCAATATCACCATCGCCGACCTTAAATCCTTTTTTGACAGAAACCACACCTGCCTGTACAGCTTCCTCCAGTATGTGAAGATTTGCACTTTCAAAGAGCTGTTTATCTCCGACAGCACCTGCAATTGCCAGTCCGGCAAGATCTACATTGTCCGGATCCATCTCCTTTGCTACCAGATAGGTAGTGCCTGAAGCTGAGAGATATATGGCTCCATCAATACCAGTGTAATGAGGATTTACAGCTACCTTTGCTGAGGAATCTCCCACTGGCATGTGATGATCAATAACTATGACATCATTTTCGATCTGCCTGATAAGCTCTGCATGGCTGCTGCCCATATCACAGAACACAACAAGGTCACCTGCAGAAACACTGCTCTTGACGGCATCAATAGTATCCTGGGCGAGTCTGCTTGCGATAGTAGTCTGGAAACGTATGCCTTTTCTCATAAGAGCCCGGCACATTATGCCTGCCGACGTAAGGCCATCAGCATCATTATGAGATATGAGGCGCACGTATTTATGTCCAGATATCACATCAGCAGCTTTTGCTGCAAGCTCTTTAAGCCTGCTCATTGCTGTGCTTTCAGAGGTCACTGAACCACCATCATTGCATCAGGACTTCACCTGGTTTGGTGCCACTACCGTTTTCAATGACAACACCTACATTAATACTGGTGTTTATACCGGTATGGACATCATCCCCCATGATGACCCCAAGCTTCCTGCGACCTGTGTCCACTCTCTTACCTTTGATAACCGACTTAATGGTCTTACCATCATGGCGAAGATTTGCAACCTTGGTACCTGCACCGAAATTACAGCCGTATCCAACCACACTGTCACCAATATATGTAAGGTGCCCGATCTTGGTGCCATCCATAATAACACAATTCTTCACCTCAACGCCATTACCTATATGCACATTATTGCCTATGGAAGTGGATGGTCTGATAAAACAGTTGGGACCGATATCGCAATTCTTACCTATTACCACTGGACCAATTATATATGCGCCATTGCGTATGATAGTACCTTCGCCTATTATCACATCACCATGTAAAGTAGCCATAGGTTCTACAGTACCCTCACACTTGGATTTGATTTTTTCAAGCAGAGCCTTGTTGGCATCCAGCATATCCCAGGGTCTACCCACATCCAGCCAGATATTGGTAAGGGGTTCAAAACCCACATGTATGCCATCGTTAACCATCATCTGCATAGAATCGGTAATTTCATATTCATTACGCGAAGATGGCTGTGTCCTGTCAATATAATCAAAGATAGTAGGATCAAACAGGTAAATTCCTGCATTAACGGTTTTAGCCGGCGGATCAAGGGGTTTTTCTATTATATGAACAACCTTATCGCCTTCTGTAACGATCACACCGAACTCCGAAGGGTTCTCAACGGCCTTCACACTTATCACGGCAGCTTCATTATGCTTTATGAGCTTTTCAAGATGCAGAGGATCTACAAGCATGTCACCATTAAGCTGAACAAAACACCCATCCACATACTTCCTCGCACAACCTATTGCATGGGCAGTACCAAGCTGTTTTTCCTGTGTGACATAATCAATGTGTACACCCCACTTGTTCCCATCCCCGAAATATGCCTTGATGGTCTCTTCCTTGTAGCCTGTCACCATCACAAACTCCTTTATACCTGCCTGTATACATGCCTGTACTACGTGTTCGAGCATAGGCTTGTTGGCCAAAGGCAGCATAACCTTTGGCCGTGCAACGGTAAGAGGGCGCATTCTTGTACCTTCACCAGCTGCAAGTATCACTGCCTTCATCAAAGATTCTCCTTTACCATCTTCTCGGCCATTGAATAGAGATTTTCTACATTTTCACGAGACTCAGCTGTTATCCTTATCTTTGGTTCTGTGCCCGAGGGTCTGATAAGTACCCATCCATCCTTCATTTCCACGCGTACACCATCAATATTTGTAACCTTGCCCATTTGCTTCATTTTTGCAGCAATGACCTTCATGACCCTTTCCTTTTCCATGTTGTCACATGGAAGAGTACCCCTCTTAGTCGGATATTTAGGAAGTACTGCACGCATTTTTGCAAGTGAGGTTTCCTGTACCATTTCTACAAGAAGCGCAGCTGCAAGGATACCATCAGGGCAGTATGACACTCTTGGGAAGATCCAGCTTCCCGAAGGTTCTCCACCAAAATCTGCACCTACTTTCTTGAGCTCCTCCGCCACGTAGACATCGCCTACACGCGTATAAACCACTTCTGAAAGGGGTAAGGAATCGGCCACCATCATGGAAGTATCTACAGGCACCACAAGCTTTCCTGAATCTTTGCATTCACGCAATGCAAAGATAGCAAGCATTTCATCTCCTGAAACGAACTCTCCGTTCTCGTCCACTGCCATCATTCGATCAGCATCGCCATCGTGAGCAATACCAACACGTGCACCGAATTCCTTCACAGCCTTTTTGAGCATCCACAGATTTTCCTCAATTGGCTCCGGATTACGTGCCGGGAAATGTCCATCAAGCTGAGCATTTAAAGTAATTACCTCACACCCCATTTGCCGAAGCAGGAAAGGAGTGATAGTGCTACCTGCAGCACAGCCACAATCAACAACAACTCGCATTTTAACTGGCTTTACATTGCTCAGGATAAGTTCAGCATGATCTTTTATGGCCGAACTGTCTGAGGTGATATCACCAATCTCATTCCATGGCACAGCCACGAAATCTTTCTGCTCTATGATACGTTCTATCTCTTCCTGCTGTGCTGAATCGAATGCCATCCCATCAGGATTCCATACCTTAATACCCACATACGGAGCAGGATTGTGAGAAGCAGTGATCATTACTCCACACTCATATTTTCTTGCAGCGTAGGCAAGTGTAGGGGTCGTGACAACACCGATTTTGACAACATCACAACCTGCCGACACAAGTCCCGATACGAGTGCGTATTCTATCATTTCACTGGACACTCTAGGGTCTCTACCAATGACCGCAGACTTATGGGACCTGCCAAGTGCCAATCCCACTTTCAGGGCAAGATCAACTGTTATTTCTTTATTTGCAAGTCCCCTAATACCGGATGAACCAAATAATTTCATAATAAAAACCTCTTAAGATCATTCTACTGTAACGCTTTTCGCAAGGTTTCTGGGTTTATCTATTGAACAATCCCTTGCAAGGGCTGTGTAATATGCAAGCAACTGCAACACTACCGATGAGAGCACTGGAGATAACAGTTCATGACAATCAGGAATCCTTAGCACCATATCAACATATTTAGTAATCTCAGTGTCACTCTGATTTGCCACGGCTATAACTTCGGCACTTCTTGCCTTTACTTCCTTGATATTGCTCAGCACTTTATCGTATGTGTGCCCTTTTGTCGCAATGGCCACTACAGGTGTTGCACTGCTGATAAGTGCCAGAGGCCCATGTTTAAGTTCGCCTGCCGCATACCCTTCAGCGTGTATATACGAGATCTCCTTTAGTTTCAGGGCACCCTCCAGTGAAACTGGATAGTTTAGATGCCTGCCGATGAAGAAATAGTCCTGTACCTTTGCATAGTGTTCAGCACATTCCTTAATTGCATCCTTATTGTTGAGAATTTTTTGTACCTGCCCCGGCAATTGCTTGATACCAACTAATATATCTCTGGCCGTTTCAGGAGTCAAGCGACCTCTTACCGTACCAAGATGGATAGCCAGAAGATAGAGCACAATAAGTTGAGCTGTAAAAGTTTTCGTTGCAGCGACTCCGATCTCGGGGCCAGCACGTGTGAAAAGTACACTATCAGTTTCTCTAGTAATAGTACTTCCCACTACATTAGTAATGGCAGCTGCCTTGCATCCGTAAGATCTGGAACTCCTGATAGCTGCAAGCGTGTCAGCGGTTTCTCCTGATTGAGTTATAGCAAGAGTAAATACCTGACCACAAAGTATAGGATCACCATATCTGAACTCTGAAGCTGTTTCTACATCCGTGTGTATTCCTGCGAGGTTCTCGAACAGATATTTACCAACGCAACCTGCATTCCACGATGTGCCACAGGCAATTATTGTCACTCTCTGCAGATTCCTTAGCTGATCTTCATCCAGCTTCAATTCATCGAGTATTACCTTGCCTTCTAGTTCAGATATCTTACCTGCATATGTATCCTGGATAGACTTGGGCTGTTCATGTATCTCCTTGAGCATGAAATGTTCATAGCCCGCTTTTTCAGCAGCTTCTTCATTCCACTCAATAGTATCCACTTGCTTTTCTATCCTTTCACCATCATTATTGTAGAACTCGACACCCCTGGGACTAATCAATACAAGTTCTTTATCACTGACATATACAGCCTTTCGTGTGTATCGAAGAAATGCGGTTACATCAGATGCCGCAAAATAGCCGTTGTTTCCAAGACCAATAACAAGGGGACTATCCTTACGGGCGAGTACGATATGATCCGGTTCATTAGTGCACAGTACTGCAATAGCATATGAACCCTCTATTATTGTCATTATATGACGCACTGCATCTAATAAGTTAGTTATTTTTCCATTTTTCATTGTTGAATGCAGCAAATGGGCTATTACTTCAGTATCTGTGTCAGATGAAAACTCATACCCTTCCCCCATCAACTTCTCCTTAAGATGCATATAATTTTCAATGATACCATTATGCACCACTGCGATATTTGATGACAGATGGGGATGAGAATTTCTGGTCTCGGGTTTTCCGTGAGTCGCCCAGCGAGTATGACCTATCCCAATATGCCCTGTAAAACCTGCAGGAATTATTTTTTCGAGTTCTGAGATCTTGCCTACGGTCTTGTATGTTTCAAAATTTCCATTAAGGATGGTGATGCCTGCAGAATCATAACCCCTATATTCCAGTTTTTTGAGGGAACCAATGATGACCTCAACTGCATTCTCAGTACCTACGTATCCAACTATACCACACATTAGTATCACCTCAGAGAACCAGAGTACCCCGATGCAGCGCTTTATCCACTATAGCACCTGACCCGATACGACAATTGATGGATACCATGATACCTGCTTTTATAAGGACCCTGTGACCAACGTCAGTGTCATCACCAATGACCGTACCCAATTTTCCTGCCTGGTGCAACTCGTCGTTTAATATGATGTTCAAATTAGTTTCTGTTTCTGTAATGAAGTATGGATCAATGTGGCAATTGCTTCCGATTATCGAATCCGAAACATAGCCATGAGATCCAATGCGTACATCGTTCATAATTATACTGTTACGGATATTGGTGAAAGATCCTACATATACATTATTGCCAATGGAAGTGGATGGCAATATAACAGCATTTGGACCGATATCACAATTATCTCCTATCATGACAGGCCCTACTATATAACATCCCGATCTGATGATAGTATTTTTACCTATCGACACATTTCCTTTAATGTGCGCTCCGTCTTCCACTACCATAGATTCGACTTTCCTATCTATCTTCCCAAGAGTAACGGAATTGAGCTTTAGAAGATCCCATGCATATACTGCATCTAACCACCATGATCTCGTAGTAGCCATTGACACTTCTATTCCATTCTCGATCATCTTCTGGAGCGTATCAGTTATCGCATATTCACCTTTTGGAGAAAGAGGTGTGTCCCCGATAAAATCAAAGATCCTAGAACTGAAGTAATAGATACCGGTATTAACCAGATGGCTGACTTCAGAGACTGGATTTTCAATAATCTCCATCACCTTATGCCCTTCAGCCTTGATAACCCCATATCCACTCACATGCTCGGTCTTAACGGCGAGTATAGTTGCATCTCCACGTTTTGATTTAATAAGATCACTGATAACTTTCGGTTCTATGAAGTTATCGCCGTTTAGAGCAAGGAATTCATATTCACCAGCGAGTTCAGTTCTCGCCTGTTCTATAGCATGTGCAGTACCAAGTTGAGTTTTTTGCTCAACATACTTTATGTTTACCCCGAAATCCACACCATCTTTGAAATAGTTCATTATGCGTTCTTTCTCATAACCAACTATCAATAGGATGTCCTTGATGTTATTTTGTTCAAGGGAACGGATAACGTGTTCAAGAATAGGCCTGTCAGCAACAGGCAGCATTACCTTTGAACGGGTAAGCGTAAGGGGACGGCATCTGAGACCTTCTCCAGCTGCAAGAATGACCGCTTTCATGCCCTATAGTGGGCACTATAACAATTTATATTTTACCTTTGTCTTTATATTATTGGTTATATTTTTTTAAGATATCGGAATTTATATTTACTGTTGAGTGTTAAAACCCGATAAAACATAAGAAAGAATTAATATAATTGCCCTGAAAAAAAGAAAAGAATAGATACCGATAGGCTAGAACCTATCGGAAAAGAATCATTTATCTTGTAATAAGCATCTCTGCCGTTTCCGGCTTGTATTTCCAGTCAGTTGGAAGCACCTTGTTAGCCTGATAGTACTTCACAAGTCTTCTGATCTTGGCTTCGATGTTATGCAAAGAACGGATGTTGTGGTTGTCAGAGTGGTTTGCAACTACGTGCTTTCTCAGACCTATTGCCTTTACGACAAGATTGTACAGGTCTTCTGGAACTGGTGGCTTCTGATCATTTTCCTTAAGTATAGCTGTGATCTTCTTTCCAGTTGCAAGCTTCACATCTGGCATTCCATATTTGTCCCTGAGGACCATACCAATGAGACTTGTGCTCATGCCCTGCTTCCACATTTCCAGCACTACGTTTGTAATTTCGTCAGTGCTCATGGTGCACCATGCAGGCGCTTCAGAGCGTATTGGCCTTGTAGAACCGGATTGACCTTTTCTCCGGGTATGCATTTTTGCCATTGAATTCCTCCTTGTAATTGTAAATAGAGAGTATTTGATCTAAATTATGTATAAAGTTTGTTGATTTCAATAAAGGCTATTTTGAACATTATGGAGATATAGCCTATAATTGTCCTTGGCGAGGCGAGGTAAATGGACCAGCATAGCATATAAAATTTGTGATAGGAAGTTACCATATCACTAAAGTAACCTCAGCAGTTTGGGGTTTCACATGCATGAAAATGGAATATAGTTGCTTATCCCTAAGATCAAGCAAAGTGGTGCTATCATTGTTTTGCATCATAATCTGCACAGTATTGTTGATCTCATCAGACATCTCTATTAACAGATGAGAATATATATCATTTGTGTGCTCTTGCCTAAGCTGGTTTCCGATCAATGTTACATTATCTTCTGTGAGCGCTGTGAAATTACCTGTTGAGTTTAAGCACATATTTTCTGTCACATTTACAGCATTAGCAAACATATCGATAGCAATGCTCCTTTCAATATTCCCCTCAACAGAAGGTGATCCTATCAAAGAATCACCCATTACTGTAAGATATTTCTTTCCAATATTTATCTCCCTAAGATATTCTTCCGGATAATACAACTCTACGAGGGATGCCGAAGAACTTGAAGCTGCCAGATATATACACTCTTCGAATATCAAACGCAAGTCCTGTTCCTTTTGAGAAGAGTTCACCGCAAGACCAAAATTAAGATCATCCGCAGGAGAAGATATGTCTGCCAAGCTTACAGCATTGTTATATGGCACAGATATTGGCACACTCTTCCTGAAAGACCTAGCAGGAGGAATAAGACCCACAGCAAGCTGACCTGAAGGTCCACATCCTGCAACCGGCTGCCAGTTCGCCTCCAGCCTGTAATTGTACCTGCCACCTACCCTTCTATTAAGGTAGCCTTCAAGTGCTCTTTCTGTGGCCTCTGAGTATTCCGCTCTAAACGGATGAAGATAATAGTACGTCCCGCTCTCTTCAATATGCAGTGAGAATATCATACCTTCGGCGATCAGATCAGCAAAGGTCCTGCAAGCGTGTTCCTTTGCAAATATTTCACTACTTTGACAGATACCCATTGAACTTTCAGGATAAACAACAATACCGGATAATTCAGATGGGACTATTATGTACTCAAAGCTCTCCACTCTGCTGTCCAGAAGAGACTGGAGCAACTGCCCATCTAATCTGTATGCTGCAACATCCTGTACTGCTGCATTATGGCCTGAAGAGAGCATAACAGGCATCAAAACAACTGTTGAGAGGGACACCATCAGCAGAAAGAACATAACATCAATGGTCGAGGAGATAGCCCCTTTATCGGATAATACTGGTATGTCTAATATGTTTTTCAGTCGCATTCATTTACCTTCCATTAAGAATTCCATCTGTCTTTAAACAGCTTTACAGTCAATGTGCCAGGAACCTGCTGCATAGGATTAAGCTCCAATGTAACAGGTACGGAAGCGGCCACCTGACCAACGGAGGAAAAGGAGGACGCAGGCTTGCGGATCTGCCAGGCATATTCACCATCCTCCGTTGAAATATCTACCTGAAAATTAACGTTGGGAGAAAAACTATCAAAGAAGAGACTCAAGATCTGCGGGTCAGCGTGCAGACCACTGAGCTCATCGAGTTTTTCGGCAGACATGAGATCCTGTCTGCTGCCCTGAAGCATCTGGGAATGAGCAATGCCCTGTGCAATAAGGGAAGCTTGTTCATAATTCTCTAGTGCGAAAGAACTATCTTGATGGGCAATGTATGTCTTTGACACCACACAAGCAAAAATAACAAATCCCAGCACCAATAATGCCGTAGCGAAAATATCGTTCTGCGGTTCAAGTATAGCCCTGTCGTCATTGATAAACCAGTACATATCCTATCTTTTCCACATTTATATTGTCGGTAAAATATATAAATGTTTTTTGGATGTATACTGGGTTACTGGTATTAAAGTTCACTTCTCTTGTCCTAGAAGTCAAATACCCTATTATATCCGTATGATTCGCACTTATAGGTTCTACCATACTTCCATTTGAACCATATTCTGATCTAAGATCATTGCAGAGGGCCATATATGAGTAAGGATATACTCTGAAAGCAGGAGTCTTTGCCGAAATAATTGGTCTTCCATTAATATTTGCATTAACAACCACATATTCACTGGAAATCATAGCTTCCAACTGTTGCCCTTGAAAATAGGGAAGATATTCCTTATTGAAATCATAAGTGATGTTCAGTTCATCAGGACTACTTCCAGCCTTATCTATATAAGATACTAACTCCGTGGATAACAGGTCCAGTTCCTTCTGACTGTTCACTTCCTGAATGCTTACTGCAAAATGATATACAGCAGCAATGACCACCACACTTGCAAGTATAAGTGCAGTTCTTGAAAGAATAAAATCCACCCATGCTCTTTCATCGCGGAGAAATTTTGATATCGCTTTCATCCTAACACATTGAATATAACCTTATATCTGTTCGTACACTCTGACGAACAACATCCCATCTGAGGGATCAATAGTAGTCTCCATGAATACCCGGTGTTTGCCTGAACCAAGAACAGCCACACCGTCCATTAAGCCATTGGTGTAGGCTGCCCCGGATTCTCTTACTGTGCACTTCCCATCATATTCCAGAAAATAGTTCTTTGCATCACGAGGCCATTCGGTTTCATATCCTGGCATCGACCCCAGAACTACTGTACACCCCGTTGGAACATCTACTTCAATTGTAAGATTGCTGCCAGGACCACCGGAATATAAAAGCGAAGCCGTAGCATCCATCCTGGAAATTTCGGATTCAAGATCGCTCATTTTTATGTGGGCCAGAAAACCTGAAGTTGCCGTGGCTAACAGGACCATAGTCACCATTAGCAGGATGGAAGCTACCACGAACCGCATGGGCAGGGAAGCTGCAGCGGTGGTGTCGGCTGCCAGAGCATGCAATTTACTAGAGCTGCTCAATGATTTTCACCGGTCAGTTTCAAAATAACCTCATTCAGAGTAAGGGATTCCTGAATGCCGCTTTCCATGTCTTTGAAAGTGAAAAGGCCCTGGGCCACTTCCCTATCACCTAATATAAGTGCATAACGGGCACCGATGTTATTAGCATACGATAGCTGAGTTTTGAAATTCCTGTTCATGATATCCAGATACACGGGGACAAACTCCCTCAGCTTGCAAGCTACAGGGACAGCATTGATACGTGTGCTTTCCGTAGTTATCATCACCACGGTATTTTGCAGTTCAGGTTCAATGTCATATATCTCCATGATCCTGTCAAAGCCCAGGCCAAAACCAGTAGATGGAACATCTCCTCCACCAAAAAGCTGGATTAGTTTATATGAACCGCCGCCACACACCTGTTTCTGTGCACCGAGGCCCTCGGCATATACCTCAAAGACCATGCCTGTATAATAATCAAGACCTCGAGCTATACCGAAATCAATAGTATAGTCTATACCATAGGCATCTAGAAGGGTAAGGATCTGCTGGAAAGTATCCAGTTCAGGAATTGAACCCAAAAGATTACGGGCTTTGGGAACTGCTTCACTGCCTGTAAGGGATATCAATCCAAGGAGCTTCAGACGCAGGTCTATAGGCGCATTAATCCCCTCAAGGTAATCATCCAGTCCTTTGTCATCTTTTTTGTCCACAAGACGCATGATTTTACCTTGCTGTTCAACTTCCAGAGGACTTAGCACATGACGGATGATCCCCAGATAACCTACATGCAGGTCACCTTTAATGCCTGCAACTTCAAGCATGGCGGTTGCTAGGGCTATGACCTCGGCATCTGCATCAGGGCCTTCGGAACCAATCAATTCCACACCGAACTGCCAGAACTCTCTGAACCTGCCTTTCTGAGGCCTTTCATATCTGAAACAGTTCTCAAAATAGAAAAGCTTCAAAGGACGTGGCATTGCCTGCATCTCATTTACAAACATCCGCATCACAGGTGCTGTGAGTTCGGGACGAAGTGTCATCTCCCGATCTCCTTTATCAGTGAAGTTATATAGTTCGCCTACCACCCCTTCGCCTGACTTCATTGTGAAAAGTTCGAGGTTTTCAAAGGTGGGTGTGACTACTTCATGATAACCCCATCTGTTAACAACCTGCCTCAACTGGTTTTCCAGATGTCTTCTGCGAGCCATATCTTGCGGAAGGAAATCCCTTGTTCCTCTTGGTTTTTGTATCGTCATCGGATCAACCTGATGTGTTAATAAGCATGTAGTGTTTAGATATTAAGTAATCTAATTTGCAGGTTAGTATTTATACAGTATATTTTACTGTTTCGATTAGTTACATATTTCAGAACAAAGGAACGAAAACCAAAAGTGCTAAATATAATTGCGTTATGCACATTATTGTACATTTTAATACATTTACTTGAGGCTTACCATGGAACATACGAAGATACTACTTGACGAAAACGAGATGCCTACTCGTTGGTACAATATACTTGCAGATTTCCCCGAACCCCTTGCACCTCCACTTAATCCTGCAACCAGGGAACCCATCAAACCATCCGAGCTTGAGCCAATATTTGCAAAAGAGCTGATCAAACAAGAGATGAGTTCTGAGAAATATATCGATATTCCACAGGAGATTTTGGATATATACAAGCTCTGGAGACCATCTCCCCTATACCGGGCACACAGGCTTGAGAAAGCACTTGGCACACCCGCAAAGATATACTACAAGAATGAAAGTGTAAGCCCTGC
>DAKU01000111.1:0-9051 GCA_002508425.1 Methanosarcinaceae archaeon UBA470 | reverse complement strand
CGCAACTGTAATTCCGTCCCCAAGCACTGAAACACAGTTTGGAAGAATGATCCTTGAGAAATACCCAGATACCAGCGGAAGTTTGGGAATAGCGATCAGTGAGGCTATTGAAGAAGCAGCCCTGAACGACAATACAAAATACGCTCTGGGTAGCGTTCTTAACCACACATGCCTTCATCAGACAGTAATAGGTCTTGAGACGCAAAAACAGTTCGAAAAGACCGAGGACTTTCCAGATATTGTGATCGGATGCTGTGGTGGAGGAAGTAACCTTGCAGGAATCAGTCTACCTTACATAAGAGACAACATCGCAGGCAAAACAAATACAAGGATCATTGCAGTGGAACCTTCTGCATGTCCCAGCCTGACATCAGGTAAGTACGATTATGACTTCGGTGACATGGCACAGATGACACCACTTCTAAAGATGTACACCCTTGGATCCGAATTCATACCACCAGCCATTCATGCCGGTGGTCTTAGATACCACGGTGCCTCACCCATAGTCAGTAAGCTGGTTGCCGACGGTATGATGGAAGCAACCGCCTATCACCAAGTAGAGATATTCGATGCAGCAGTAACCTTTGCACGCAGCGAGGGAATAGCACCTGCTCCGGAATCTGCCCATGCTATAAAATGTGCTATAGATGAAGCACTCAAATGCAAGCAGACCGGTGAAGAGAAGACAATTCTCTTTAATCTCAGCGGTCACGGTCACTTTGACATGGCATCTTATGACATGTACTTCAGTGGTAAACTGAGCAACGAATAATTTATTCAGAATACGAGAATGACCTGCTGAATTAGCAGGCCATACTTTTTTGAACCTGTTTTTACTTAATTCTCCTGAACGATAGTTGGAGATGAAACTTTTGATTGGTTATTACCCAGCCTCGTGTTTGAAGCCAGTTCATTCTTGTAAACTACAGTACGATATGGGAATGGTATTTCCACACCTTCAGCATCGAACCTTTTCTTTATAGATTCACGAAGATCGCATCCTGTCGAAAAACAAAACTTACGATCCACACACCAGAAATACATGCGCATATTAACAGCATAATCACCCAGCTCAGTCACCAGGACCTGAATGACTTCTTCTCTTGGAAAAGCGGAGTCGTATTTTTTAAGCTCTACATGAGTCATGACATTGATATGCTTCCTTGCCTCCTCAAGCATTATATTGCGTGCCAGATCTATATCAGAGTCGTAACTTATTCCGACATCCACAAGCCACCTTACCGTAGGATCTTCTATAGACCAGTTGATAATGGCTTCATCCCCAATAATGCTATTTGGAATTATGAGCCTGCGATTGTCCCATGTCCTCACAACCGTATGGCGCAGAGTAATATCGATGATCTTACCATATTCATTCATCACATTCACCCTGTCCCCCACCCTAAAAGGTCGAAAGACAGCAAGTGAAATACCAGATATAATATTCCCAAGGGTACTCTGGGCAGCAAGACCTACTATAATACCAGCAAAACCTGCACCGGCTAAAAGGGCAACTGAG
The DNA here is from genome assembly GCA_002508425.1 of Methanosarcinaceae archaeon UBA470. Classification (GTDB taxonomy): domain Archaea; phylum Halobacteriota; class Methanosarcinia; order Methanosarcinales; family Methanosarcinaceae; genus Methanomethylovorans. Next base: position 7,532 of record DAKU01000111.1, on the reverse strand, counting down.
ATCTTTTCAAGGAAAGGGATGCTGGAAACTACGACAACCAGACCCATCATGTAGACAACAGCTACACTGGAATGCCTTATAATACTGTAAGATGTCTGGTCAATGTTCATTTTGTTATTCATCATACGCATTTGAGTGACCAAAAGTTTGTCCACTATCCTTGCAGTAAGTACAGTTAAGAAAACTATCAATACGATAAACGCAACTCTAGAAAAATGCAAAGATAATGAGTCAGCTAAACCTGATAGTGACATAGCTGACAATGAAGAAGTATTTCCTAAAATGGACATATGACCCATTTCCCTGTGCGTTATGATATAATAACTGATCGCTAAATGATACAAGTGATCTACGACAAGCTGAGAAAATAAAGAAGCAACTTTTATTAGACATCAGACCATCTTTCAGATGATTCCTCATGAAGATCAAAGAACTTAACCTGCCGGAAAAAGTGATTGCTTTTTACTTAGGATCGGGTATAGAAGAATTGTACCCTCCTCAGGATGAAGCCATTACAAAAGGTCTTCTTGAAGGGAAGAACATAGTTGCTGCAATACCTACAGCTTCTGGAAAGACCCTCATAGCTGAACTTGCGATGCTGAGTTCCATATCAAGGGGTGGAAAAGCACTATATATAGTACCCCTAAGAGCACTGGCATCCGAGAAAATGGACCGCTTTTTGAAGTTCAGGGAAATCGGAATAAGAACCGGTATATCAACAGGGGATTTTGAAGCAAAAGACGAGTGGCTTGGCTCTAATGATATAATAGTTGCAACATCAGAAAAAGCAGATTCCCTCCTGCGTAATGAGACAGCCTGGATGCAGGACATAACTACTATAGTAGTGGATGAAGTACATTTACTGGATTCAGCTAACAGAGGCCCAACCCTTGAGGTAACCATTGCCAAATTGAGGAAACTTAATCCAAAAGCTCAAATTATTGCATTATCCGCAACAGTAGGTAATGCACAGGAAATAGCTGATTGGCTTAAAGGTGGACTTATACTAAGCGAATGGAGACCCACAGACCTGCGTGAAGGCGTATATTATGCCGATACAATAAATTTCATCGGCTCTCAGAAATCCGTTGATATCACATCCTCTGACGATGGCATAAATATTGTTATGGGTACATTGGAAGAAGGTGGACAATGCCTTGTATTTGAAAGCAGCCGCAAGAATTGTGTGGGCTTTGCAAAGAAGCTGGGAAGACATGTAGAAAAAGTACTCAGCAAACAGGAGCGCAATTCCCTTGATAATATAGTGGATGCGATAGAAGAAGCATCTGAAACAGAAGCTTCCAGAGTGCTTGCACAATGTGTGAGAAATGGAGTTGCTTTCCACCACGCAGGATTAAACTCGGCTCACCGAAGACTTGTGGAAGATGGATTTAGGAACAATATAATCAAAGTAATATGCAGCACACCTACTCTTGCAGCCGGGCTTAACCTGCCTGCACGCAGAGTAGTAATCCGTAGCTACAAGAGATATGATGCCAACTTTGGAATGCAGCCAATACCTGTCCTTGAATATAAACAAATGGCTGGCAGAGCAGGTAGACCACATCTTGACCCCTATGGAGAATCGGTGCTTATTGCTCGTTCCTATGACGAGATGGAAGCACTTTTTGAGAATTATATCAATGCCAAAGCTGAAGACATCTGGTCGAAACTTGGTACAGAGAATGCCCTGCGTACCCATGTCCTTTCTACTGTGGTCAACGGATTTGCCTCAAGTGAAGAAGGACTAATGGAATTCATGAGTGCAACATTTTTTGCACACCAACAGGAAGCACGTAATCTTCAGGAACTTGTGGAAGAAAGCATATCATTCCTGCTGGAACATGGTATGTTGCAGAATGAAGACAGACTCAGGGCTACAAGGCTTGGAAAAGTTGTTTCCATGCTATATGTGGACCCGCTCTCAGCTGCTATCATACTCGAGGGATTAGGGAAAACTAAAAACCTTACGGACCTTACTCTAATGCATCTTGTATGCAGTACCCCTGACATGAAGCAGCTTTACATGCGCAGTTCTGATTATGCCTCGATCAATGAATTTGCAACTGCTCATAAAGAAGAATTTGCCAGAATGCCCAGTCCTTTCAAGGCCATAGAGTACGAATGGTTCCTGGGAGAAGTAAAAACTGCCTTGTTGATGATGAAGTGGATAGATGAGGTCTCCATGGATGAGATCACTACCCAGTTCAACGTTGGAGAAGGTGATATACACGCTTTTGCTGACATGGCACAATGGCTGATGCATGCTACGGCCAGGCTTGCAGAAACCATGGAACTTCCGGGAGTGGAAAAAGCCTATGAATTGGAAAAACGCATACAGTATGGAGCTAACTCACAATTGCTTGAACTATTAGGTATCCGTGATGTTGGCCGGGTACGTGCCCGCAAGTTGTATGATGCCGGAATTATGTCAGTAGAATTAATCAAACGGGCTGGTGTTGAGAGAATATCCAAGTTAATAGGTCCTAAAATCGCAGAAAAGATAATGAACAGTATTAGAGGTACACACTCAGCAGAAGATGATAATGAAACTGGCTCTGCTGGAACAGCCTATAGGCCAATGGAAAGACAACAAAGAACCTTTAGTGACTTTGATGAGTAGATCACATTTAGAGGGAGATAAATTATGCTTTACGGAAAATTATCAGAGCTTCCTGAAAAGGAGATTAAAGCACTCATTGAAAGGGGAGGGGGAGAACTTGCCAATGTCAATGAAACTGTTGCCTCCATCCTTGCAGATGTGCGTAGCAACGGAGATGTAGCTCTTCGAGAATATACGCACCGTTTTGATGGTGCAAAGATCGATGCCATCGAAGTATCCCAAGAAGAGATTAAAAAAGCATACAACAGTATAGATAAAGAACTCATCAAGCACCTGGAAATAGCTGCAGATAATATCCGCAAATTCCATGAGGCACAGATGCCTGAGAAAATATGGTTCATGCAGCTTTCCCCGGGGATAGAACTTGGACAAAAGGTCACTGCCCTTACAAGCGTGGGTGCTTACGTACCCGGCGGCAGGGCGTCCTATCCTTCAACCGCACTCATGACCATCATACCTGCAAAGGTTGCAGGCGTCAGAAATGTTGTTATGTGCACACCTCCCGGCTCTGATGGAAGAGTTAACCCTCTTACTCTGGCAGCAGCAAAAGTTGCTGGTGCTGACCATGTGTACTGTGTAGGCGGTGTACAGGCAATAGCTGCCATGGCTTATGGTACTGAAAGTGTGATGAAAGTGGACAAGATCGTAGGTCCCGGAAACGTGTATGTAACAGCAGCCAAGATACAAATAAGAGATGTGGCAGAGATAGATTTCCCTGCAGGGCCAAGTGAAGTCCTTATCATTGCCGATGACTCGGCACATCCTGAAATGATTGCAGCCGACATGATAGCACAGGCAGAGCACGACCCTCAATCTGTATCAGTACTTGTAACTATCTCGGAGAAACTGGCTTCTAAGGTTAAAGAAGAAGTACTGAAACAGGCACAAACCACTTTAAGAAAAGAGATAGTAAGTTTATCATTGAAGAATGCAGCCATACTGATAGCAGATTCCATAGAGCAGTGCATAGATCTCTCCAACAGCTTTGCCCCTGAACACCTGGAGATAATGACTGAAGATAACAATGCAACGCTTGAGAACATAGAACATGCAGGTTCCATTTTCGTAGGTAACTATGCTCCTGTTCCTGTAGGGGATTATGCATCTGGTACAAATCATGTATTACCCACTGCCGGATATGCTAGAATGTACTCTGGCCTCAATATAATGCATTTCCTTAAGGTTTCCAGTATCCAGCGCATTAGCAAGGAAGGGCTTGCCACGATAGAGGATACTGTGATCTCACTTGCTGAGAAAGAAGGGCTACAGGCACATGCCGATGCCGTTCGTATGCGCTTTCCCAGATAAGGTCTGACGTTTTATCTCGTTCAATCGACAATTATTTAATAGGTGAAATGCATAATTTGTTTAATAAGTTAATTTTTGAATCAAACCGGTGGGGGGGCCACCTATGAAAATAAGAGTTGTAAGTTCCAGAGAAGAGATAAATGAACTGAGTCCTAATGAGAAAGTGATACATCTCGCTTTCCGCCCTTCGAACAAGGATATATTTAGCCTTGTACAAACCTGCACAAAGGTAGAGGTCATTCAGATACCGAGTTCTTACAGAAGAACAGTTTCCAAGTCCATAGAAATGTTCCTGCAAATGCAGAATATCAAGCTGGTGGAAGGAGATGTATGGGGTCACAGGAAGGATATAAACGAATACTTCAGCATATCACCTGCGATCATAGACAAAATTAAGGAAATGAAGGCTGAGGGCAGATCTGAAACTGAGATAGCTGATAAGATTGAGAGGGAAGGAAAACTTAACAGGGAAATGATATTCTACATACTTGGAAAGCAAAAGTAGAGTTCTAGAGAGAATATCATCTGCTGTACTGTTCTACGCTTTGGATAGTTTGTCGTTTGGGCAACAGTTATAATGGCATCACAACGATGCCTATAAATAACTTTATCACTTCATCTTTTAAAAACACGACAGGTTTTGCGATAATGACTGATAACGGAAAAGTATATCTTGTTGGTTCTGGTCCTGGAGACCCAGAGCTGCTTACTTTGAAAGCAAGAAGGCTTATTGACAGTGCAGACGTGGTCATATACGACCAGCTTCCGGGTGAAGCAATACTAGCTTCAATCCCTGAAAAGACTGAGAAGATAGATGCTGGAAAGTATGCAGGTGACCACACGTTATCCCAGGACAGGATTAACGAACTGATAGTGGAAAAGGCAAAGAAAGGAAAGATGGTGGTACGCCTCAAGGGAGGAGACCCTTACGTATTTGGAAGAGGCGGAGAGGAAGCTCAGGAATTAATAAAGGCAGGAATTAGTTTTGAGATTGTGCCAGGCATAACATCTGCTATTTCCGCACCTGCCTATGCAGGAATTCCTGTAACGCACAGAGATCATGCCTCTATGGTCACTTTTATAACCGGTCATGAAGACCCCACCAAGGAAGAAAGCGCTCTGGACTGGGAAACACTTGCAAAGTTCTCAGGTACGATTGTGATCCTGATGGGTGTCAAGATGCTGGAACGCAATGTAAATGAACTTATGAGATACGGCAAAGATCCGTCCACACCAATAGCACTCATAGAACGGGGAACCCGGCCTGACCAGAAAGTAACTGTGGGTACTCTTAAGAACATTGTTTCCCTCAAAAAGGAAAGAAAGGTAAAAGCCCCGGCTATTACAATAATTGGCGATGTAGTGAAATTGCATGATGAACTTGGTGAACAGATCTTTGGAAGGAGTTAAAAATGACTGAAGAAAAAAGACCTGTGATTGCTATCATGCGGCCATCAGTATATAAAGAAGAATCAGTAAAGCTTGCAGAATCCATGGGATTTGAAACTATGGCTGTTCCTATGATAGAACTTACAGGAATGCAGGATTCTTCATTCAAGCCCTTTTTTGAGCATGTTGTAAAAAAAGAAGCAGACTATGTAATATTCACAAGTGCCAACGGACTGGACTTCACATTGCGGAAGATACCCTACGCTATGCGCGATATGTTCATAGAAGCTTTAAACCGTATAAATGTCATAGCTATCGGGCCTACTACAAAAAAAGCCCTCGAAGAAAAAGGTATAAATGTCATGGGCATGCCCGGAGTGTACAGCTCAAAGGGCCTTGTAGAATATCTTTGTAAGGACATAAAAGGTAAAAATGTAGACTTGGCTCGCAGCGTTTTTGGTTCAGCTGTGCTCACAGAGGGACTTACCCGTTGTGGCGCAAATGTGCTGGAAACAAAGGTATACAGCTTATTCAAACCTGATGGCGAGGAGCAAAAGGATCTGATAAGATCTGCTCTGGAAGGCAAGATCACAGCTTTTGCATTTACCAGTTCTATGATGATACACAATTTCTTTGAAGTGGCAAAAGAAATGGAAGCAGAAAGTGAGATACTAAAGGTGCTTAATGGATCTATAGTAGCAGCAATCGGCTTACCTACAGCTGAAACATTACGCAGCTACAAAGTAAATGTTTCCGTAATTCCAGAGGAGTACACTTTTGAAGAAATATTGAGGAAGATCAAGGATATGCTTCCTGCATGTTCCTGAAAACTATTTATACCATTTTTTCTTTTTCTCATGCAAGTTTCATATCTAAAGAACAAATGCTGTAAAAACTGTATTTGTATGCCTAATTCTACTTATTTACCAGGACGATTATCATGATCGGAATTTCAAAACTATATTGTGGGACCGTGGAACCATCGGATGCTCTAAGATACGGCAGGGATTCTAAAAAACTCCCCTCCCATCTTTTGCAGTTCTCAATTGACAAAAAACCTGTTGTCGTATGGAATGTAACCAGACGCTGCAACCTAAAATGTGCTCACTGTTATGCACATTCCAGAGACATAGAGTATAAAAATGAACTTACTACCGAGGAAGGCAAGGCACTTATAGATGACCTTGCTGAGTTTGGCTCTCCTGTGATCCTGTTTTCAGGAGGGGAACCTCTGATGCGTAAGGATCTTCCAGAACTAGCCGCATATGCCAAGTCCAAAGGCAGAAGAGCAGTAATTTCCACGAATGGAACTCTCATAGATAAAGAAATGGCAAAAAAACTGAAAGAAATCGGATTATCTTATGTGGGCATTTCACTTGACGGCATGAGAGAGACAAATGATAAATTCAGAGGATCCGTAGGAGCTTTTGATGCTGCTCTTGAGGGGCTGCGCAACTGCAGAAGCGAGGGTATCAAAGTTGGCCTCAGGTTCACCATCAATAAGCATAATGTGCATGATATTCCCGCCATATTCGACCTGCTAGAAAAAGAGAACATCCCACGCATATGCTTCTATCACTTGGTATATGCAGGCAGAGGCTCTGATATGATAGAAGAAGACCTAAGTCTTCAAGAAAGCCGAAAGGTACTGGACCTGATAATGGAAAAGACCAGAGAGCTGCATGAAAAAGGAATGCCTGTAGAAGTTCTTACGGTTGATAATCATTGTGATGGTCCGTACATCTATCTTAAGCTCCTTAAAGAAGACCCGGAAAGAGCTGCAGAGGTATATTCACTGCTGCAGATGAACCAGGGGAACTCCACAGGCATAGGCATAGGTTGTGTCTCATGGGATGGTGCGGTGCATCCCGACCAGTTCTGGAGACATTATACTTTCGGAAATATCCGGGAAAGGAAGTTCAGTGAGATCTGGAGAGATACTACTGATGAGATGATGGCAGGTCTTAAGGACCGTAAACCTCTGATAAAACAACATGCTGACAGATGTGCAAAATGTAAATGGCTGGAAGTATGCAATGCTAATTTCAGGGTCAGGGCTGAAGCTGTTTATGACAATGTATGGGCTGATGACCCGGCCTGCTACCTCACCGACGAGGAAATTGACTACAATAGGAAGGATTAACCTTCCATTTTCAACTTTGCATGCAGGCAAAGACATATTCCACGAACAGATATGACAGTACAATAGCCA
>DAKU01000082.1:770-31857 GCA_002508425.1 Methanosarcinaceae archaeon UBA470 | reverse complement strand
CTATTACACAACCTTGCTCGCCCAGAAGAGGCACATTGGTCCATGAGATTAGCTTCTTCTTACCAAACCGTGTGAGTATGGAGTTTTCAAGATTTGTTCTAAAATCCCCTTTAAGAAAATTTGAAAAGGTATTCTTTACTTTATCTTGCTCCTCTTCAGGAATAAAACTTGATAACCACTCTTTGCCTATTATCTCATCCTCATCATAACCAAGAAGTTCAGCCCCTTTTCGGTTAATGAGAGATACGCTTCCATCCATATCAAGTACAAGGATCATAATCCCAACAACGTCGATGTAGTTGCGTAATCTTTCCTTTTCACGTCTCAAAAGTTCTTCCACGCGCTTCCTTTTTGAGATCTCTTTCTGCAACTGCTCATTGATCGACCGGAGTTCTTCAGTGCGTTCAAGGACCAGATTTTCAAGATGATTATGATAGGCTTTTAACTCATCACTTAGGTCAATTTTATCTATAATATTTAGGAATCCCACTCTGCCACTTGGATTTATTTTAAATGAATTCCTTATATCCAGGTTTTCCCCAGAAGTGCCATTTACTTCACCAGATTTCAATGTGTTCCCCCTAACATATTTGTCTGTAGAATAATCTCGATGATGAAATGTGTGCAAATTATGCAAATATGTGTCTAAAGTTTTGCAATTGCACACATAACAAATAAACTAACAACTAATATATAAGATTAGAGTTGCAAACGTAAATAAATTTACTGTATAGTATAATAATGACAATAACAACAATTGTTTTTGAAGATATAGGAGTAACATCAAATAAAATCAATATTTATTTTTTCTACACCAAGAAACTTGCATTCTGAAATACGCTTTTCGGATAACAGATATATGAATTTCTTGAAAATAGCGTATATCCTAAAATAACATGATAATATATGCTGAGAACGATAACCGCTTATATAGAACAAATACTTGTCATCTTTTGTAGAGTCGTCCACGAACCTTACTACTCCATAGCAATGAAGGAACTCTATAACTGTACCCTGAGCCATCCTGGGACCCAGGACAATTGCGTCAACTTCCATCCCATCGGCACCTTTTACACCTTCTATATACCCATAGTTAAATATGGAGGGGACCGGAGAAAAGAAGACCTTTCTGTAGTGATCACCTGACTTGTTATATTTGAAGAAACTGTACTTTGGAGTCTCGATCACAACTTTCATGAGATGTATTTCTCCCGATAGTTGAAAATGATTATTGTCATTTGCCAAAAAAGATGGCTAACGATTAGAAAATGCAAGTTCCAGCCCTATTATTGAAAAGATACCAGCTTTTGCCCAGTTCACATATTTCCCTGCATTTGGTATTTGCATAATCCTGGAACCAATTAGCCCTGCAAACATAGACACCAGGAAAAAGACGATCAATGCCTGAGCAAGGAATATGACTCCCAGAAATACCATTTGCAACGGAACATTGCCTGTATCTGTGCTTACGAACTGTGGAAGGAATGCAAGGAAAAAAAGTGATACCTTGGGGTTTAGAATGTTCATTACAATACCCCTTTTGTAGAGAACTGGCACATCAGCTTCTTTAATATCTAAGGATGAAAAGAGAGTTCCGCTTTCCTTTAGTGCCTTGAAAGCCAGATAAATCAGATAAATAGCACCTGCGTATTTTACTATTGTAAATGCAAGGGCCGATTTATACACAATAGCAGATATGCCCAATGCTGCAGCAGTTGTGTGGAACAGCAATCCTGTACACAACCCTGATGCAGTTGCTATTCCAGCCTTCTTTCCCTGAGAAAGACTGATGGAAAGGACAAAAAGAATGTCAGGACCGGGGAGCAAAGTTAAAGCAACAGAAGCAGCAATAAAATATAGAAGTTGTGTTGGTTCGATCAATACTCCATCCCTCAAAGAAAGTAGAAAAACAAGTTAAAAAGAGATTATAAGAAGACATTAGAGTTGCAAGTATCTTGCAATGTCTCCAAGGTCTTCTTCAATCCTAAGCAACTGATTATATTTTGCAGTACGCTCACTGCGTGCCGGAGCACCCGTCTTTATCAGATCGGCACCTATTGCTACGGAAATGTCTGAGATTGTTGTATCTTCGGTTTCAGCAGAACGATGACTGACTACTACAGCATATCCGTTACGGTTTGCAAGAGCTGCAGCATCAAAAGCTTCGGAAATAGTACCTATCTGATTTACTTTTAAAAGCAAGGCATTTGCAGCACCCATCTCAATGCCTTTGGCAAGGCGGTTGGTGTTAGTTACGAACAGATCATCGCCAACAATAAGGGTTTCCCATGCCTCAGAAGAGAGATTTGCGAAATCTTCGAATGCTTCCTCATGGAATGGATCCTCTATGTATATGATCGGATAGCTATCGATTAACTCTAGATAGAAGTCGGTGAGCTCTCCACCGTCCAATAACTTGCCATCAATGGAATATGCTTCTCCGTCAAAGAATTCAGATGCTGCAGCGTCAATACCGACAGTAATATCTGATTCAGTATAACCTGCTTCTTCTATTGCACTCATCAAGGCATCGAGGGCATCTGTGGTCATGGATAATGGTGGAGCGTACCCTCCTTCATAACCAACATTCGTTGCTGAAGCACCATATTTGTCTTCAAGTATCTTGCGCAGAGCATGATAGGTTTCAGCTCCCATCCGAAGGGCTTCAGCATAAGTGTCAGAACCCTTAGGCTGGATCATGAATTCCTGAATAGCAAGATCGTTACCCGCATGCTTACCGCCATTTATGACGTTCATTGTGGGAACAGGAAGAGTATGTGCGTTCGTACCTCCAAGGTACCTGTATAGTGGAATATTAAGAGAGTCTGCAGCTGCTTTTGCAACTGCCATGGAAACACCCAGAATAGCATTGGCACCCAACGTCATCTTGTTATCAGTGCCGTCCATAGCTATCATAAGGGCATCTATTCCACGCTGGTGGCGGACATCCATTCCTACGAGGTCACTTTCAAGAGTGGTATTCACGTTGTCCACTGCATCAAGAACACCTTTTCCTCTGTAACGGTCTGCCTCTTTATCCCTTAGCTCAATAGCCTCGTGGGTACCGGTGGAAGCACCCGATGGAACACTAGCACGCCCAAAGCCACAGCCAGTATATACATCCACTTCAACCGTCGGATTTCCCCGTGAATCAAGGATCTCTCTCGCATGCACTTTTTCGATCTTATACTTACGTTCATCAGCAATGTAAACCATCCTGTTCCACCTCCATGTTCTATCCCATAAAAGGTGATTAGCCTATATATTGTTAGCGTTTCTTTTTGATAGAAAAGATAAGCAGAGTAATTTTTGGATAAATTATATAAATATAAAGGCTATATTATACATATATGCAAAAAGAAAATGCTGATATCCTGGATGAACAAAGCAAAGAGATTATCGAATTATTGCAAAACCTTGGAGTCAGCAGAACAGAAGCTATTTCTATCGCCTGCCTTTCCTGCGGGAAAGAGATCACTTCTCATGATATTGAACAAGCATCAGGAATGCGTCAACCTGAAGTAAGCGTTGCCATGAGGCCTTTACGTGAAAGAGGATGGATAGAAGAGCGAAATGAGAAAAAGAACTCTGATAAAGGCAGGCCTGTCAAGTACTATAAACTGATAGTTCCACTCCGAGACATAATAGAGACTTTTGAAGAAGAGATCCGGCAGAGAAATAAAGAAATGGAAGAAACCCTCAGGCATTTAAAGGATCTGAAAAAGCTCTGAGAGCAAAACACATTTGATCAGCTGTTTTTTCCAAACATGACCGGTGAATATCCCTTTTCACTGTCATTTACTCTTTCTGCATTTATTCCCGATATTTCCAGAATGCACACTTCATTTACCATAAAAACCTTACTATGATTCCTCAAGCAGCCAGTTGTGACAATTTCATCCCTGCCTATGCTACAGTGCAGATGTATCCTGGGATTATCCCCTTCATAAAAAATATTGCCTATACCTATTATTTCATGAGGTGTGTCTATTTTGACCCACATAGGAATAGGAGGCACAGAAGCCTCCCTGGGACCTGCCACGAGCTCGGCCTGTTCAATAGCACCGAGCAGGAAGAAAAAAGCAGACTTTATGATCTCTTTCCTCGAAATGGTTTGTAATGCCTCTATCAAGTCTTCACCATGATCAACTCGCAGAAAGAAGATTCTGCCAATATTACCTGATGTATATTCCATGTCAAGCCTCAACTATTTCTATACTCAAATAATCTGCTATCACAAGTATCAATACCGCTACACTGAGAACTCCATACTAACATCTATCCATCTTGCAGCATGGATAAGCGAACCCATGGAGATAACATCAACACCTGTTTTAGCATATTCTTCGAGGTTTCCGATGTTAATATTACCTGATACCTCTATAACCACATGTTCTTTCAAACCTGCTTTTTTGAGCGTCTGCACAGTTCTCAAGACTTCTCCCGGACTTATGTTATCGAGCATGATAATGTCTACTTCCAGACCAGCCACCAACAAAGCTTCTTCCATGCTTTCCACCTCTATCTCTATCTTCTGAGTGAAACTCGCTCTTTTTTTTGCTTCCCTTATGGCTGCTTCAAAACCCATTAGCTTGATGTGGTTGTCCTTAAGCATGATGCAGTCCGATAGGCTGAACCTGTGCGTGTCACCACCACCTGCCACTACAGCCATCTTTTCAAGGCTGCGCATGCCAGGTATTGTCTTGCGGGTGCAAGCTACTCTTGTATCTGAGAAAGCCTTTACGATTTCCACACATTTACTAGTCATAGTAGCAATGCCACTTAGATGGCCTAGAAAGTTCAGAGAGAGGCGCTCTGCCCTTAACATAGAAACAGAACTGCCTTTAAGAGAGAAAATCGTCTCTTTAGCCATTACCTGATCACCATCGCGGTGCCATGGTGTCGCTTGCAGGCCAAAGTATCTGAAAATGGACATTGCAACATCAATTCCTGCAATGGTGCATTCTTCCTTAGAGAAGATAACAGCTTCCACTTCTTTCTCTGGAACAAGAGTGCATGAAAGGTCATATGGGCCAAGGTCTTCCTGAATGAAACGTTCCAATTCACTGTTTAGCATCTTTTACCACCGGTATGTTTCAAGAGGTTTATATGTATAAACTAATAACCTTATCGTAGTTTACACACATCTTTGTATTGTTTTGGTACTAAAAAATAAATAAAATGGTCTTTCTTTTTAAATGTTATAACTTCAATGTAAAGGCTGGAGTATAGCATTGCATACAATATGCTCTCATGGATAGATATGCCTTTTTGATAGTACCAGATTGCAGGAGGTTATGGGCAGATACCTCCTGACGTGCCGCAGGACAGGTCACTGTGAATACTTTCACTCCATAACAGGAACCTTTTTTACTCAAAGGATTACTAAATTACTTTTTGAAAAAGGAGAATATATGCCAATGGATTACCAGCTTCTTAACAATACTCTTGCATCATACAATACTTCACTTGGGACAGTTGTGTATATAATTGTAATAGTGACAGCAATATATGGAATACTGCGATGGTATCTTAATAGAGCAGACAAAAAGAAAGAAGAGAGAAAAAAGAAAATCGAAGAAAGACTTCACCTGTTCTACACTCCCTTGCAAGATGCATTAAAAAAATTCGATATAGAAAAAGTTGAAATTTCAAATGAACTTCTTAAAACACAACCTGGAGACCATTATTCACTTACCTATATAAATAACCGGTGGTGCGATTTTAGGGAAGAGCTTGAGAAAGTAATTACCTATGAGGATTTGGCTTCTGAGGATACAAAATGTAACCTTGTAAAATTCACTGGTGTATTTAAACCAAATGATTTATTTAAGCATAAAATTACAGATTTAAAAAGTCCTAATGGTGATTATGTCGTACCTTCGAGGATACCTCCTTCAGATTTTGACCTCGGTACTAAGTCTTATGTATTGAAGCATATTGACAAGGGTTGCGTCGAAAAATATCTACAGGATGCAGAACGCCTTTCTGAGTATTATCAAGCCCTTAAATTAGCAATTGATACAGATATTAAATCACTAAAGATAACTTAGCATAATTGGTGAAGCCTTGATATTCACAATCATTCATTTCTCATCCCATTGTAAGAAAGAAAAATGCTGCCACCGTTGGAACGCATGCTATGGTGCCTATAGCATTATGAGGGATATGTTGAAGGGTTTAGTTATAGGATTCCTCCACAGTTTTTCACTGGGATGGCCATTACTCTCTCTTTTCCCTGATTATATCTATGAATCTCGGAAACTGCTCCAGTTCCACCATCATGTAATCCCTGTTCAAACGGTTAATTATTAGATGCCAGTACATTTCTTCCTCTTCGGTCATTTCATCTGGATCAACCGAGGAATGAAACCATTGGGAGAACATTTCAAACTGCTCGTCTGTTAGCATATTAATTAGCTTTTCAGGAATCATAGACCATCCAGCTGACCAAGCGGTCCAAGGTATTTAAGACCAAGTTTTTCTTAGTGCAATGTTTACATAAAACAAGGTATCAGAGACATTTCGGAATATGTATATGTTGTTGGTAATGAATACACATTTATGAAAAAAGAAGATATTATTGAACTCCTCGGGATTACTGTAGGAATAGTGGTACTCACCCGTATATTTTATCCCTACATTCAGAACTTGTTTTCAATTACAGATGGATATAGCGCAGCAACCTTGACCTCTTCTTTACTTATGGCTGTTGTAACTGCTATTTACGTAAGATACACTTACCGCATATTCGATGTTACAAATAAAAATACAGAACAAACTGCTAATGCTCAAAAAATAGCATACCTTGAACGTAGACTGGAATTGTTTTATTTGCCGATGGAAGGTATATTGCTGAAGAACCATCCAGGAATACTTGAATCTACTATTGAACTTGCTTTACATAAGATGAAGGATAAAAAAGAGTTACTTTACTTCACAGAAAATATAGATGATGAGTTCTCTAAGGACTATGAGACACTCCGACAATTCAGCTATTTAGCTTGTCCAGGTTCTTCACATCTTTTTTATGATTTCTTTTATGTAGTCAGGGATGTACTTGAAGACATTACAGCTTCTGTGAGGGTGTTTCAATTCGGCTCACCCTTTACTTTGGTGAATGAAAAGAATATCGCCGAGCATCGCAGAGTGCATGAAGCAATAGGAAAAGATATAGCTGCTCTTGGAAAGGAGTTGGCAGAACTGGTGAACCTCTGATTCACCATTTTAATTAAACAAATTGATATCTTCACATCTTTTCCATCTCTCTGTTGATGTCTGCGACACTTAAATCCAGGTAGGCCATAGTGGTTTCCAGTTTCTTGTGACGAAGGAAACTGTGAATACTTTCACTCTACATCCATAAATTTTAATGCTATTAAAAACTGATTGAAGTTTATGTTGAATGCAACCAATACATCCATATTTGGTACTCCAAGCTTGAATCAAATTGGATTATTTTTAGGAATAATTCTTGCCTTTATCGGTATTTACAAATTTGGACTATTTTTAATTGAGAGAAAAAGAAGGATAATTGAAAACAGGCTTAACTTGTTCTACATTCCACTACGGGATGCATTGAATAAATTTGACATAGATAGAGTGGTCAAGACCACCCAAGCTCTTAAGGTGCTTAATAGAACTAATAACGAAGCGCCACTTGAGTATATAATCAATACATGGTGTAAATTTAGAGATAGCGAAGATTACAAAAAGGCATGTGATAATGACTATCTGGCTTTAGATAAAACAAAGGAGTATTATCTAAAATTCACTGGCATCTTTAACTCGAACGAATTATTTAAAAATAAAATTACGGACTTGCTGAGAACCTATTCTTTTGGGCCTACAATAGCGATGACATATGATGGTGCTATCTCTGAAACTCCGGGTGTTCCAGAGACTGCTTACTCCATTACAATATCAAGGCTGACAAAAGAAGGTCATGATAAAAGATATGAAGATGATGCTGAACACCTTTTTGAGGATTATAATAACTTAAAAATGTATATAGAGGGAGATATTGCTTTCCTTAAAGGAAAGCTGTAAAATTAACACAACATTCCCACGTTATCATTTATATTCTTCAGCTTCCTCTGCAAATCTCCCACTGACAACCTCAAGTAGTTCATAGTTGTCGCCAAATTTTGATGCCGAAGCAATCTGGAAACATCGGAGATGTCAATTCCTGCGTTAAGTAAATTCGTAGCACGACTTCTCCGGAAAGTATGCGTACCTATTGTTTTATAGATACCTGCCTTCTCCGCAATCCTATTAACAATCCTATAAACCTGTGCTCGATGCATCTTTTTATCCATATTTGATTGCACCACAAAATCCTTAGATTTGAGTTTTTCATGTTCACAGTACCTGAGTACTTTCCTGAGTATTTTAACGTCACATGGAACTACATCAAGGTCAGTTACATCCCATCCTTTTCCACCACGAATAGTAATGGTTTCATTCTTGATATCAAGGTCTGCAACCCGTAAATTCAACATCTCCGACACACGTAACGCAGGTGCATACAATAATAAAATAATGATTTCATCTCTTTCACTCAGGTCAGCTACTGAAAGCATCTGTTGTATCTCATCAAACGTCAGGAATTCCTTTGCATATTTCATATTGCTCCAAGTGCAACAACCACTATAAAAATGTTACACCATCAAAAATGTAATTTCTAATGTATTCCTACCGCACTCGATTCCTACCCATCCAAATATCCATCAAAATGGGAAGTGCAACAATCTCTATCTTTTGTAACACCTATGGTTACAGCATCAACAGAAGTAACAATTACATTATACTACAAAAATAAAAAATACCAAACCATTTAACTGGATGTACTTCCTCTTTTTATTGATAAACATGACAGAAAACATCGAAACCACAATAGTTGAAGGCAAAAGACATGAGGTGCACCATATACCTCCTGCCGAAATCAACATATCCTCTTTCCAGCCACTAAATGATAAAGGAAAGATAAAGTGGTATCTAAGGACTATATCTTATGGAGGAGGGATGGTAAGAGGTAAACCGGAAATAGTGGTAAAAGAGGATTATGCATTGAACGATAGAGATGAAACTGAAAAGGATGTCATGCAGCTATATATTTGTCATCGGCAGGAAGAACAAACAAATATATTTCAAGTCATCAGGTATAAAATCGGAATAATAAAGCATGTTGACTGTAAAACTAAAAACTGTGAGAACCAGTGGAAGTATACAGATACAGGCCTCCTTTCTGAGAAATTTGACTTCGATGATTCACATGGCTATAAAATAAAATGTTTACTTTGCGGAGCCACTTGTGATACTTATATGTATCATTCACTAATTAGAGTATTTGATATATCAAGTTCTATCACCACAGAATAGTATAGTCATATCTGATTCTATGGTATCCTCTCCATCTTTTCTCTGGCACATGGTCCATAACAATATCAATGCATTGATTTTAATCCATTATTAGCTACCTTGCTCTTGAAATCCTGACTATACTCATATCTGTGATAGGTCTATGTTCCATACCCAGCAAAGTCAAACCGCCGGTATACCCCCAGAGAGACCAGCATAGTACTTTCCTATAGTCTCCCTGAGAAAAGCGAACGTGGGGGCTCTGTGGCGTTGTAATTACCTTATTACTTCCTTACCGTATGAGAAGCCATTGAATACACTACCGATGCGATTGGGCTGGAGGCAGTAAGAGCAGGGCCTGATAGCTGAGCAGCGGTCAATGATGGCGAAAAAAGATTCATGGCAATAATGGCACTCGACTACTATTTCCATATTCGGAGGAAGGCCATTGGGTATAAAAGAGTTGGGGGGCATGTAGATATCTCTTGCATTATCTATCCCTCCCTCCATGGTCCATGATATAAATTAATATTTGAATGCAACTGATGAATCATCTCTGGCACTATTAATCCATTTATTTGCCTCCGAAGATGAAGCTCCAGAAGAAAGGTCCACGCATCCCAGAGTAAACTCATCAAAGTCTTTAACAAAATTTCCATCGATCAATATTTGAGAAGTGGGACCAAAGGGCATACGTATACACTCAGCCAACCTCGGGGAGTTTCTCTTTGTCTGCCGGGGATAGTATTCTATCTCTTTGTTCCCCTTCACTTTGAAGCCCGCAATCTTGAGAATTGATTTTGCAAAGTCACGTGCTTCGTCCGCAGGAGTATTATGGAGGAGTATCCACACACGGAACGTGCTTTTAAGATAGGGAGATATTTTCTCAATGACATAGGGAATCCCCAGATTATCCAGAAAGAGCTTAAGGCGACTGATGGCATATACATCCATGGATTCAAACATGGCAAAGTTAATTGTATTATCCGGCTGAAGGGTGTAGAAATCAGGTTTAATTCTCCCGGCACAGTGCCTGGACAAAAGGTCGTCTGTCAGACCTAATTGCTCATTATTGAGGAGGACACTTATTTTTTTGTGGCCAAAAAATGCCTCAACTAATCCACATTTTGAATTTATCTTGTATTCATTTTTCAGAAAAGTACCATTAATATCGGATATATATGGTACTTTTTTTGGTTTTGAATATAAATAATTTTTAAGTAGTATACTTGTTATGAGAGTTTCGGACCATTTTTTCTCAAACCTTATATTTGGTTTTGTGCACTTTTCTCCAGCAATTGTTACATCAGTTACTTTTGGCTTATCAGTGTTCTCACGAAGCTGAGTAGTAAGGAACCTTCCGATTCCCCAGGTTGATGCGTTGTCGAGGTCTTTTTCCCTACATCCAAGAGCAAATACTATTGAAGGGAAGACTCCGAAAGGATCCTTTACACGGGATGCAGCCTGGAAGACATCAGCGTGCATGGATTCAGCTCTCAAAATCTGACTTTCTATTGCGGTCTTGCGAATTGCATCGAATGCATGTGTGGGCTTATGAGCTAAACCTATCAGTATTCCCACCCTTTTCTCTGATTCCACACCCATTACTTCAGAGGCCTTGTAATAGGTGATTTGGGGATGGTAGTCGGTCTCTGCAAAAAGTTTGGTGAACATGCCGCAGTTTTCTTTGTTCATACAGATTATTAGGCAGTTTTCAGAACCATGGATGTCCATGATATCCTTGCATTTTTGCATGATATCTTCTCGCTGGTTATATACCGAGTATTCCCCGAAACCAGAGAACGACTTGGTGTCGGCAAAGATAGTCATCTTTGCATTAGTATTGAGGGGATCCCCATTGGGACCGAACAGAACTTCTTTTATAGGCTTTTTAGTGTGTAGGAGGCTGTTATAGTCATAGCTGCAGAGGGTAGCAGAAGTAATCAGTATTTTCCCATTATGCATGGAGAGGAAGTTTCTGAGCATTTCTAGCCTTAACTCATTAATAACACATATTTCAGTCTCAGTCACCCAGGTTTCTACTCTTTTATTGCCCAGATAGTTTATGTTCAGCCTTGTCTGGCAATGGATGGTCAATTGCTCGCTCTTAATAATGTTGAGCATATCGCATAGTGCAAGCACATCATCAATAGAAATATCGAATTCTCCGATATGTCCTGTGAGCTCTGCTATTTGTTCGTATATTATCTTAGAACCTTCAATTAAATCGTATTCGTCGATTTCAGCTATAAAGTCGCCTGAAGTTGAGTATTTATCATTCACCTTTTCCCTTTTTTTGAGGGCACACCTGATTGCACTGTTCTGATGTGGATTAGGAATGGAAGCTGCCTGGTGCTTGCTATCATTAGCACGTGTTCGATCATTTAATATTGCAAGGAGCTCTGCCTCTTTATCCATGAACTTGGAACTCTTTATAATAGACATATAGTTCAAAACCAATTGGGTTAACGGGGAAAATGCTCTGTCTTTTCCAAGGTCTTTTGACAACATTTTCAGCTTCAACAGCAATATATGGATATATCCGGTTCCATGGTGTCTGGTTACCTCCAAGCTTGATATCTTTTCATACATCAGCTCATGAGCTTCATCTAATACGATATGGTCAACAGAAGCCAGAATTTTCTGCAATATCTTACTTGCAATGCTCTTGCCAAAAAGCTGGGCTGTAAAAACAAGTGCGACCAGTTTGTCATATGTTATGGCAATGCCATCAATGTTCTTCTCATGCAGAATCCGAGTAACTGGACATTCCTTTTGAAGAGAACAATCCTTACAGTCCTCTGGCAAATACAGGAAAGGTAGCTTACTGAGATAGTTGTTTTCTTCAATCTTGACCTTGTTGCGCAAACACTCACTGTTTGCAGGCACATGGATTATAACCGGTTCTTTCTCTCCACAATGCTTCTTGATATTGTTAAGTATTGTATCCTTAATGATTTTGTTTGTTGGCTCAACGACCAGGAATACCTTATTCTGCTTCAATAGAGAGAGGATAAGTGAAGTAGTGGCACCTGCTCTTGTGACCTTATGGACAACGATAGCCCTATTGCGCCTTAAAAGTGAAATTATTTTATTAGCATATTTCAGCCTTCTATCATTCGGAGTGGTCATGCCGACCACCCATACCGTAAGCTAACACTATGTTTAAATACGCATAAAAGCATCATAACACTGCCTTATAGGTGCGTGAAGTGCTTTGCCGGAAAGCCTGCACTTCACTAGCACTTCAGTTTTTTATTTAGATATTCACGATTCTCCCAGTTGCTGAACTTTTTTAAGTTCCTTTTCAATCAGGGTCTTGAAAATGCTGGACAATCTGCATCCTAACATTTTCTGTATGGTTCCCTGATTGTTTCTTATACAAGCCCCGCTTCCATCCTCTTTATATAGTCCTCAACGGCCACACCGATATAGGTACTTCGGCTCATTTGACTGCTTTTGGTAGCATCTATATGCTCCCAGAGTTCACCTGTAAGGGCGACTCCCTTTACAACTTTTATCTTTTTTCCGTCCATTGCTAGAACATCCTTTTCAGGGTTTGACAGAAGTATATGTCGAGTAAATAAATAGGTTCTGGTCATATTTAGGAGTCTACTGATGCCGTTTTATAGCAAAAAGTTTTTAAATAATGACAACTTTTACTCACGTACATTTATAAAACAATGATATATATATAAATAGCTGCAATATCACTTTCCAAAAGATAGTTAGGGATAACTGCTGATATGTCACAGTTTCCAGTATCGTTCTAGATATATTCGCATCTATGTCCTTGCTAGATATTCAATCGAGGGCATACATTGTATACAGTGGATACAATAGTTACAATGCATAGCTTCAGGCCACTGCCCATTCATGTGACAGTGCTTCTGCCTGCATCAACACAGTCTGAGTAGCTTTCTCCTGCTTGTCTGGAGGATAGCCATACTTACGTAATATCCTCTTTACATGCACACGCATCTGTGCACGGACATTCTCACGAACAGTCCAGTTAATGGTAACATTGGAGCGCACAGTGGCTACCAATTCCCGTGCTATTGTCCGCAGGGTATCCTCACCCAATACCTTAACAGTACTATCATTCGTTTCCAGTGCATCATAGAAAGCGATTTCATCTTCGGTCAGGCCCAGTACTTCTCCAAGCTCGGCAAGGTCAATGAGTTCTTCTATCACCTATAGCGTGTCTAAAATGCTGTAGAGCAGGAGAAAAAGAGTAAGAACATACAGAGAGGTACAGTAGAATTTACAGCAAAATAGATACGCTGCCTGGATTGCTGTTGATAGAGTTGGGAAAAAGTTCATCGACTGCTCTTTTGGTAACAGAGGAACGGAAACCGGACAACAACTCTGGGAAAAGTTAGAGGGGAAGAAGATAGGTGAAGTAATGACTGATCACTGGAGGTCATATGCAGAGTTTCTTCCAGAGGCTATTCATACCCATCCAAAGCCGAAACATATATTGTAGAAGGATATAACAGTATATTTAGGCACTTCCTGGCAAGATTGAGAAGAAAGTCAAAGTGTTATACAAAAAGTCTTGAAATGCTGAAGTACTCTGTTTTTCTCCTAATGAAATACAGAAATAATGAGTTAGCGATGTTTTATTAACAATGCCTATTTTTTATTCATATGATCTAAATATTCTCTTATAATTTTTGCAGTTTCATCAAAGTTTTCAAGGATATTGTCCACAATCGGAGAAGTAAATGGATGTTTTTTGTTGATTCTTTTGAAAACTCGATTGAGTTCTACTCTTAAATCAAATGCATTTTGATAATCAGATAATTCACCGTATTTTCTTGCAGATGATTCATAACATCTCCATTGGAGATTCATATATTTAGCGTAATACTTCACTTGATTTTTTTCATAAACCTCTTCCATCAATTCACCGGCCTTGACCATGTGCTTCACTGCCATAGTCTCATGATTATCTCTATTTGTTGGATCAAATTTGGCTGCACAGTTGGATAAGTGAGCAAGTAAACAGCATGATCTAATATCTTTTTCATTCTCCACTTTCATATTTAAATTTTTCACCACTTTTTCAAATAATCCCATTATCCTTTCCTCAATTAAACTCTCTCTAAATGATAGGGCATATTTCAAAAGCTTGGATGATCTATAGATATCGTTTTGCAGGTATTTATCGACCGAATTTAAT
This sequence comes from Methanosarcinaceae archaeon UBA470, assembly GCA_002508425.1. GTDB lineage: Archaea > Halobacteriota > Methanosarcinia > Methanosarcinales > Methanosarcinaceae > Methanomethylovorans. The sequence continues at coordinate 17,312 of DAKU01000082.1, read as the reverse complement.
AATTCATCGATATTCGGATTTTTTCCTCCATTTCTTAACATTTTATAAAGTCCAAAAAGTTTTTTTACATCATCATCGTTCTCGATACTAGGGCTATGTTTCTCCTCTTTTTTAAAAGACTCTTTTATTTCAAAATATTCTTCCGTTGTGACTGGAAACAGTTCAGCTATATTTAATGAAATTTGAGTTATATCCTCATTTTGCTTTTCTAATGAGATTTTGAGATATTTTGCATCCGGGGGAATTTTTATATGTGATACATATATATTTAGATCAATCCATTGAGTGTGGATATTTGTATAATATGATTTTATTTTTCCTAGGATTCCTGTCTTCAATAATTCTGTTATTGGAGGGTCCCCTCCATAAGTAGGGTCTGGATTTGCATCTAATAGTTTTATGCACGCATGATCTTCGCAATCTATACAGTTATTCGTTCGACCACATTTCGTCCAATCAGGCAAAACAATTGGAAGGTTCTTAATTTCATCTTGTTTGTCATTAATAAAAATAAAGTTTCCAAGTACTTCTTTAGATTCGAGATCTCCAAAAAAAGTTTCATCTTTCCATGCGCACCCCCATCCTACAATAAGAAGATAATCAAATCCATTTGGAATAGGACGAGGAATTACTAGGGATTCACCTGCTATGAGGGAAACAGTATTCCCATCTAATTTGAAATCATAGTTCTTTGTACTATGTACAATGACAGGTTCAAATTCGTCATTCATCTTTATAATGCCTGTTTCGACAAAACTTTTACGATTTTCAAGCTGCTCTTTAAGTATCTTTTTTTTATATTTATATTTTTCATAAAACCACCCCCCGCTGGTATATATTGTAAGCAATACGCTAAGAGGAATAAGGAGGTAATTATATATGAAATCTACAATCAGATCTAAATAATTTGACAGTGTGCTTGTTATGGCATCTAAATTGGCACTAATTAACATTACCGTTCTCCCTACACATACAACAACTCAGATGAACTATATATAATATGAATTATGCTAATATAATTGTGCCGAATATAATCTCAATAGCACCAATTGTCAACGACGGTTTACTTTTCCCCACTTCTGGCGGTTTAAAATTCCCCACCTTCTGATATAAAATTAACTCAACCCCCCCACATTATTAATAAAACATCAGAGTTTACCTGTCTGCAATCCTAGCTTTCTGCGTTCTTTGAGCCTGTAACTTTCACCTTTTATGTTGATCGTAGTACAGTGATGCAATATCCTGTCAAGAACAGCAGATGCAATAACATTGTTCTGGAATATCTCACCCCACTGGCCATTGGACTTATTTGAGGTAAAGATAGTAGAACTCCTTTCATAACGTTTTGAGATAACCTGAAAGAAGCAATGAGCGCCATCTTCATCAAATGGCAGATAACCCACCTCATCAATGATAAGCAGCTTATATCGGGTAAAATCCCTGAGCTTCTTTTCAAGTACTTCCTCTCGATTCGCCTTTTTCAATCGCATATCTAAAACGCTATAAAATTGCCTTTCAAGCCACTGCCCATTCCTGTGACAGCACTTCCGCCTGCATCAGCACAGTCTGTGTAGCTTTCTCCTGCTTGTCCGGCGGATAGCCATACTTACGCAGAATGCGTTTCACGTGCACACGCATCTGTGCACGGACATTCTCACGGACTGTCCAGTCGATGGTAACGTTGGAACGGACTGTGGCTACCAGCTCCCTTGCTATTGCCCGTAGGGTCTCATCACCCAGTACCTTAACAGCACTATCATTCGTTTCCAGTGCATCATAAAACGCAATCTCATCTTCGGTCAGACCCAGTGCTTCACCACGTTCGTTTGCTTCTCTCATATGCCTGGCAAGGTCAATGAGTTCTTCTATCACCTGAGCTGCTTCGATGGAACGGTTCTGGTAGCGTCTCAGAGCCTTTTCAAGCATCTCGGAAAAAGCACGAGCTTGCACTACATTCTTTCGGCCTCTGGTTCTTATCTCACCCTTTAGGAGCTTCTGCAGCAGTTCTACTGCCAGATTACGATGTGGCATGCCTTGAACTTCAGCAAGGAATTCATCGGATAAAATAGAGATGTCAGGTTTATCAAGGCCAGCAGCTGCGAATATATCTATCACACCTTCAGGGGCTACAGCACGTGATACTATCTGTCTCACAGCCATATCCAAATCTTCTTCCGACTTGGCTTCAGCTGGTGCACGTTTCATGAGACTGGCTCTTATTGCCTGGAAAAAGGCAACATCATCCCTGATACGGATGGCCTCTTCATGTGGAACAGCAAGGGCAAATGCCTGTGATAGCTCAAGTACAGCTTTCTGGAAACGTTCTTTTCCATCTTGCTGGGCAAGGATATGGTTCTGAGCAGGCGGTAATAACTTCAGTCTTTCAGCTGCTGTTCCGGTAATCCATTTCGACCAGTCAAAGCCATGGAACATATTACAGCATATCTCATACTTTCCTATCATCACTGCTACTGCTTCTTCTTGGTCCAGAGCAGTCTTTCCCGTACCTCCACTTTCGGTATAAGTGGCCAGAGCCTGCTTGAGTTCCTGTGCAAGACCTAGATAGTCCACTACCAATCCACCGGGTTTGTCACGGAAGACACGGTTTACCCGTGCAATAGCCTGCATCAGTCCATGACCTTTCATGGGTTTATCCAGATACATTGTGGAAAGGGAAGGTGCATCGAAACCTGTAAGCCACATATCACGCACTATAACCAGCTTCATAGGATCATCCGCATCACGGAACCTGTTGGCAAGTGCTTCTCTGCGGGATTTGTTACGGATATGAGGTTGCCAGTGGAGAGGGTCACTGGCTGACCCTGTCATTACTACTTTAATTGTGCCCTTATCATCATCTTCCTGATGCCACTCTGGTCGCAGAAATATTAGTTCCTGATATAGCTCCACACAGATGCGCCTGCTCATGCAGACTATCATGGCCTTACCGTCCATTGCATCCAGCCGCTGTTCAAAGTGCTCAACTATATCCTTCGCTATGAGCTTCATCCGTTTCTCAGAACCGACAATGGCCTCAAGCTGTGCCCATTTGCTCTTGAGTTTCTCCTTACGTGTGACCTCTTCGCCCTCGGTTACTTCTTCGAACTGTGGGTCTATCTTTGGCAGTTCTTTCTTATCCAGGTCAAGCTTAGCAAGCCTGCTTTCATAATAAATGGGTACGGTGGCCTTGTCCTCTACTGCACGCTGGATATCATAAACGCTGATATAGTCACCAAAGACAGCTCTTGTGTTCTTATCGGTGAGTTCAATGGGTGTGCCTGTGAAACCGATAAAAGAAGCATTTGGCAATGCATCCCTCATGTGCTTTGCAAAGCCGTCTATGAAGTCATACTGGCTGCGATGTGCTTCATCGGCTATGACTATGATATTACGCCTCTTGGAGAGTACAGGATGACGGTCACCTTTCTCTTCAGGCAGGAACTTCTGTATGGTGGTGAAGACCACTCCACCTGCTTCCACTTCAAGCTTACTGCGCAGGTCAGTGCGGCTATCGGCCTGTACAGGAGGCTGACGTAAAAGGTCCTGACATCTGGAGAACGTGCCAAAGAGCTGATCATCCAGGTCATTACGGTCAGTGAGTACGATAATAGTAGGATTACCCATGGCTGGTTCACGTATCACACGTCCTGCATAGAAGGCCATGGTCAAGCTCTTGCCGGAACCCTGAGTGTGCCATACCACACCGATACGCCTGTCACCGGGGTCTCCACCATGGCGTTTTCCTGCTTCATAACGACCATGTGCTTCGGTCAGCTGGCCTTCTTTCTTAAGCTGTGCAGCCCGAAGGGTCTCAGACACTGCTACTTTCACGGCATGGAACTGGTGATAACCAGCCATTTTCTTTACCAAAGGACCATTACCTGTGTCCTCAAAAACTATGAAATACCCGAGCATATCCAGCAGATGCTGCTTGTCAAGGATACCTTCTATCATTACCTGCAGTTCAGGCATATGCTGGTCTGCTAGCGTTTCACCTTTGATGGTACGCCAGGGTTTGAACCATTCCTTTCCTGCAGTGAAAGTTCCTATCCGGGCTTCCACGCCATCGGATATCACGAGGAGGGCATTGAAAGCGAACAGTGTGGGCAATTCGGTCCTGTATGTCTGGAATTGCTGAAAGGCTGACCAGATGGTGGCATTCTCATCAACAGCGTTCTTGAGCTCTATAAGCACGAGTGGCAGACCATTTATGAAAAGTACTACATCAGGGCGGCGGTTGTGTTTGTTCTCAACTACTGTGTACTGGTTTACTGCCAGCCAGTCATTATTGCCAGGATTGTTGAAGTCCAGTACCTGTGCCTGTGCACCCCGGATAGAGCCATCAGGTGTGCGGTACTCTACTGTTACACCGTTCACAAGCATCTTGTGGATTGCACGATTCCGGGCTTCCAGTGTCGGTCCCTCAACCCGGAGTATCTTGCGGAAAGCATCATCTATGGCCTCAGCAGGTAATTTAGGATTTAGCTGAACAAGTGCATCCTTTAGCCTCCGCTCCAATATAACCTGACCATAGTTATCACGCTCGGCAGCAGGTTCTCCCGGAGCTATCTCCTGTCCGTGCCGAACAGTCCAGCCGAGGTTTGATAACCAGTCAAGTGTGGCTTCTTCCACAAGGGATTCGGTGAAAATGGCTGTCATGGTCCTCCGGCTTCAGTCTCTTGTATTTCTTTTAGCTTGCATCCTTTGTTATTCTTCCATTCGGTAAGACCGTTAGCGCTGCTTCCACGAAGGACACCCGCTGCTGTAGAAGGTGAGGAGAATGTATAATCTTGAGTTAACTGGTAAGCATCACCAATGTCGGAAAAGACACCATTTTCAACCAATGTTTTTCTCAGTTCAGTTAAATAAGAATGGATTGAAGGTGTTTCGCTTTTTACAGCCGTTGATCCAGCACGCACTACAAAACCCTGAGGTGTAATTACGCCCCGGGCTTCGATTCCTTTAGCCTTAAGGAGCAAATCCTCACTTTTTGGGCTAACTACCTTAGCTTTCTCAAATAAGCTAACACCCACAACTGGCAAGCAGAGTAACATATCAGCGAGGAACGCTTCTGCATCTGCTACATCTGCCTCAGAAAGTGATGGCTTTTGAGGAATATTGCCATTTGCTAGGGTACATCTTTTAGCTTCACTAGCCAGGCCAACCAACCGGGACTCCAGATGCTGTACGTGAGCTTTGTTAAGGTTCTGGTCCTTACTGGTGAAAATAGCACAATGGGTCCAGAAATCTTTGTTCTTTGCGTGCTGATCCAGTCGGAAGAGAACAGAATCGCCCTCTCCAACATAAGCATGTGGGAGCTGTCCTTTATCCCCTGGTCCCCATAGGAGATATACACCTGTGCGCTTGAGCTCTTCACGCTGGCGTGCCTCTGTTAACAAAGCACGGGGGAAAACTATGCCCTGTCCTGTCCAATTTGATTTCTCGACTATCTTCAGCCCTTCAGGGTTACCGTCTGGGATAAAGATACGGACTGAAAAACCCAGCCTTTTTTCGGTCATAATAATACCTCTTCCTGCAATAAAGGTGTACCAAATAGCCATCTATCGCGTGTTATATCTTGGTTGATGGATAGTGCCGTAACACCAAGCTTTTCAAGTGCAGAAGCTTGTTTCAGATGCCGGGTAATATCTTCACCATGTACTATCAGAACAAACGTCTGCTTCCAGTTATTGAGACTACAATTGCTAACTGCCATTACAATCTGACCAATAGCTTTGTACAGCTTCTGTTCCGGCTGGCCAGAAGATGTGCCTTCAGCTTCAGCTATTATACAAAGCTTATTACTAGGGTGGAATGCAACTATATCACGGTCACCTTCAAGAACAGGGAGATGGTTCAGCTGATACCAATCTTCCCGACTGCCACCCACCGTTGCACCAAGTTGCTGGAATTCATTTTCTACTTTATCCGCATCCTCTGACATATGTTTCTGGCGTTTTCGAGCCTCAGGATTTTTACGTGGACCTCCAGTTAGACCTTTTTCAGATGGGTCTATGTCTACGAAAACTTTCCAGCCTTTCGCAGGAGAACAATAACGGCGTACAAATTCTAGCTTGACCCTGGGTTGAAACATTTGATCAGCCTTTTATGTATTTCATTGTAAACTTTCTAGAGCCTATATTTATCTCAACGATATCTTTCAGCATTCAGGCGGCAATGCTCTCTCACTTCATCTACCCAGCGTTCATACCAATGCCACGTCTTATCAGCAATTATTGTTCCATATCCTTTCCCAGAATTCTTGGCACCCAAAGATTGCCAAAGTAGAGTATGATTATGCATAGTGAACTTTGGATAACCTTCATTTTTCATCAGTTCGACAATCTGCTTAGGCAGATACTTGTTCTTTTCAGTTTCTTTAATGACTACATAATCTTTATTCACTGCTTCAGCTAATGGCGAATCGCTTTTAACAAATTCAATTACTCTATCTGCTTGTCCTTTACTATTAGCTGTCTTAGGAATAAACAAAATGCGATACGCATATCGTTGGCTTCCAAATTCTTCATCCGTTAGTGTTTCATCAAAATCTTTTATAAAGCTTTGAATATGTGCAGGAAGGTCATGATGCTCTTCTAGCATCTCTTTTTGCTCGGTGTCAATAGTAGAGAACTGAAGACTAAAGGATAGGTGCCGTTCTATCCCCAGACTTGGGTCAAATAATCTTTTGATATAATCATTGTAATTTAGACAACAAGCCTGAAATCTGGCGCTTAGGATATCATCTATTCTTGTAGTCATTTGATGTTCTATTTCATGTCTTAAACCAATTAAGAAACGCAAATTATTTGCAGCATCTTTATCAATTGGGCAATTTTGTTCATTCAAACAACGTTCGAGTTCCCAGTATTTTGAAGCACCATGCCTTGTCTTGCTGAATATCCTTTTTTTCCCATTTTGAGTAAAATATCTGTATTCGATTTTATTACTTCTGTAATAGGCATGAAGAAGATAAGTCCAGGCAATAATCATCAATACAACATATGTTTCAGACTTAAAAGTGATATTTGGATTGTTAAAAATCTGAACTGCTGCAAGCGCAGCCTCTCTTGATTTTTTAACAAGCTCAGATTTTATCGAGCCAATACGTCTGTTTCGTTGTTTGGTCATATCAAAACCTCTAAATACGGCTGGCGATTAATGATTGCTGCATTAACTTTTGTCCGAAGAAGTTCTAAAAAATCACCTTCTTTCTCAAGCAAAAACACTATTTCTTGTAAAGTAGAAAGGACAACTACTTTTTGTTGGAGTGAATCCTTACAGGTAGACACTGCCGGACTTGTAAAGTTAGATGCTGATATAATAATCGCACGACTTTCAGCGCGATGGTATACACGTACAAGATGGTGGGAAATTTCAGGAACACCAATAGGACTGTCCCACCATTTCATTTCAACAAAATATAGATGGTTATCAACTTCAATAACACCGTCAATTTGCTCTCTAATTCCTTCTCCATCATCACCTGTCAGTGTAAATGCCTCACGAATTAGGATTCCATAGGCAAGAAATAGCGAATTCAAGACACTTTCTAATTTTTTACCTCGTTTTTGTTTATCCTTTTCAGAGAACAGAGAGAATAATTCACTTTTTAATTTTTCAATATTCTCTTTCTTTTTGCGCACTTTTTCAATTTCAGCATGTTTCCTAGCCAAATTATCTTTTTTTTCGAATTCGCGTTCATTTGCCATTCGAGTAAAGCTGTCTTTTACATTCACTACATTCCTTATTTCTGCAATCAATCCTTTTGCTATTAATTGATCATTTGGCCAGCATGAAGAAAAAGCCTCAAATTCAACGACCCTTTTCAAAACTTCCCTGCGCTCTCTTAAATATCTGTCTCCACTTTCATTAATTTTGGTTAAAATTTGCCGAGTGATTTCAAATTTGTCGATGCTATCTTTGTTTTGCTTCCATTGCTCAAATGGAGTCTGCATTAAAATGAAAGGCACTCCTGCACCTTGGAAAAACAGAAATACATCATTTTTGCCTTTGTTTAGGCGTGGAATAGTAGTGATGAGAAGGTTCATTAATTCTGGTGGATAGTGAAAAATATTATCCATTTTCATGTTTCACATCTCACTAATTTTTCAGCTTCATTCACCCGCAGCTTTCCTGAGATCAGTTTGGGCAGCAGCGTATCGCGCAGTTCAGCAAGAGTACGAGATTCAAAAACATTTTCTCTGATCCGCCAAAGTATGGGAGCTACTCTTCTTTCGAAAGATTGGATAATATGAGAAGGCGGTAAAACAACATTCACACCTTTCAGGGTATCTTTTGTGATTGTATTAAAGACAGAACCATGGCTTTTCTGCTGAAGGTCTGAGACAAGAGCACGAGTAGAAAAATAGGTGAAAAAGTCCTTATCTTCGTATTTACCCTTTAATCCATAACATGATTGATTCATAGCCATTGAAACACCTACGAGTGCAACCTTACCAACAGTACCACGTGCTGAGATTATTGTTGTACCCGTAGAAAGAATCCGAGTTGATGAGTTGTTCACACCTAATTGAGTAATCTTTTTTTCGGTGTCTACAACCCAAATATCAAAATCGCTTGGAGCATCTACAACAGAGAACCAAGGTATATCGCCGTTCCAGTATTCTAGCATTGAAGTCTTTGGAGTACCGCCCCCAAGAACTTCAATGGTGTCTGTGAATGCTTTGACTAACCACCCTCTCGGCACCTCCCCCAGTTCCGTATCCTCAAAGCTATCCGGGAAAAGGTCAGCTATCTCCTTAGGCAACCCTGTATCCCGTCCCTCAGCCTTAGCACGCACCGGGTCGAAATCCACGAACCATGACTTGAAGATAGCCAGTGCCATGGCTTCCAACGTTTCGTTCATCCAGCGGTTGAGTTCTATTTTGTCGTCCAGTGTACCGAGTATGTGAGCGATAGTGAGCTGTTCGGAAAGTGGGGGAAGAGGAATAGATAGTGAAGATAATATTTTAATGGTAAGGAACTTTGTCGCAGTTCCTTGTGAGTACTCTCCTAATCGTTGTGTCAGGGTGTGTAATTGATAAAATAAAAATCGGAGATCAATTGTTTCATTTTTCTTTGGAGTAATAACATATGTCCTTTGGTAAGCATTGAATTTACCACAATATCTGTTCAAGTGGAAAATACCATTTGCATTATTGCCAGCCAATAATACTGCGTCACAATCGAAAGCAAAATTATTGATTTTCAATGGCTCAGGTGCACAAGTGAAAAATGGATATATACCTTTAGTGTCTGCTTTATTCGAATCCAACTTACCAGTCTGAATATTTACAACTTGTCCTAACTCGGACATAGACCATTCACTCGCCATACCCAAGCTCCTTCAGGTTCGCCTCGATGGCATCGTCCAGTTTCCTTGCCTGCAACATCTGTTCATGGAGCTGTGCAGTAAGACGTTTCATTTTATCCTCAAAAGGCTCACCATCGTCTTCCTGTGCCTCTGCACCTACATAACGTCCCGGTGTAAGCACATGGCCATGCTTGAGTATCTCCTCTAATGTGGCACTCTTACAGAACCCTGGCACATCCTCATATTGACCCACGTCCTTCTCACCACGCCACGCATGATAGGTATTGGCAATACGGCTGATATCCTCGGCTGTAAGCTCCTTATGGGTACGGTCCACCATACTTCCAAGCTTGCGGGCATCTATAAATAGCACATGTCCCCTGCGGTCACGGAACTTATGGTTCTTTTTGTCACGGGACAGGAACCACAGGCATGCGGGAATCTGGGTTGAATAGAAGAGCTGTCCAGGTAGTGCTATCATGCAGTCCACCAAGTCTGCCTCTACAAGGTTCTTACGTATATCGCCTTCTCCAGACTGGTTTGAGGACATACTGCCGTTTGCAAGCACAAAGCCAGCGATTCCCGTAGGTGACAAGTGGTACACCATATGCTGTACCCAGGCAAAGTTGGCATTACTGGCAGGAGGTACACCATACTGCCAGCGCTTATCCTCACGCAGAAGCTCCCCACGCCAGTCGCTCACATTAAAAGGTGGATTGGCCAGGATATAATCAGCCTTAAGATCAGGATGCCTGTCATTATGGAAAGTGTCGCCATGGGCTATCTGTCCATCAATACCTCTAATAGCCAGGTTCATTTTTGAAAGCCTCCAGGTGGTATAGTTGGATTCCTGGCCGTAGATACTAATGTCCCCCAACTTCCCCTCATGAGCAACAATGAACTCCTCGGACTGTACGAACATACCTGAAGAACCACAACAGGGATCATACACCCTTCCTTTGTATGGCTCCAGCATCTCTACAAGTACCTTGACCACACAGCGTGGGGTATAGAACTCTCCACCGTTCTTACCCTCTGCACTTGCAAATTGTGAAAGGAAATATTCATAGACCCTGCCCAGTACATCTTTAGAACGGCTTTCCTCGTCTCCGATGCGGATATTACTGACAAGGTCGATTAGCTGACCGAGCCGCTGCTTGTCCAGAGCAGGACGAGCATAGTCCTTGGGTAGCACACCTTTAAGGGATGGATTATCACGTTCTACGCCTGACATAGCGTCATCTACAAGCTGACCGATGGTGGGTTGCTTGGCATGACCCTTAAGATTAGACCACCTTGCCTCAGCAGGCACCCAGAATATGTTGAACGCTCTGTACTCATCCGGGTCCTCAGGATCAGCACCCTTAGACGCTTCAGCCTGCAGTTTAGCATGCTTCTCCTCAAAGGCATCTGAAATATACTTCAGAAAGATAAGACCCAGCACCACGTGCTTATACTCAGCCGCATCCATGCTCCCACGCAGGGCATCTGCCATCTGCCACAGCTGGGCTTCATAACCCACTGTAGCACCATTGTTAGATTTTACATCAGTTTTCTTTGCTCTCGCCATGTTATCGGCTCTTTTGAAATATATTGATAAAATTAGATTTCACTTTTGAATAGCCATTATTATTTTTATAACCTGAAACATATTAAATAACATCCTATATAGCATTTACCTGTTCCAATCCATGAAATTGATCTACTATTATTCTGAATACTATGTGCCATTGCAAAAGGCTTGCTCTATGAGCAAGACGACCTGTAAGGGAATGCGATGAAGTTGAGCGAATATAGCAGCTCGTCTAAAATGAAAAGCAGATACGAAAGCCTGTAATATTGTATTTATCCATTTTTCCCGTATTTAGCATAGTTTCCTCCATTGCTGAGTACTTATTGGAACCTTATTTTAGGAAATAGTAATCATTTCACACATAGAACCCCTTTGTGCCTTTGGGGATAAATACGGGTTTCAGAGCACTCCCTGTTTTTCAGATATAAAACACCTATTTAAGTTCCGATATCCTCACAGGTATGTATCAGTATTTATCGACCTGTTATGACCGGAGATTGTGCTAACAGAAGCCCATTGTTATTTTGTGTAGGCATTAGGAGAAAATGGAGGACATGATTTTCCATAAACCTGGCTTATATTACCGGACCTTCTCACAAGTGTTCATCTTTGCGGCCTGTATCCTATCCTGCAGAGGTTGTCCTGTAGCTCCCTTATCTCCTTGCTTTGGCCATCTATTATCCTCTTATAATAACCATGAAATGAGTTATCGTCCTTGAAATAAGGGCCTTTACATATTTCCCTTAACGCCATCTCTGGCTGGTACTGGATAAATCTGGATATACCATGCATGAACTCCTTTTCATTACTCATTATCCGGCTCATGTGCTGCCAGTACCGCAGCTCCCGTCTCTTTTTAAGTACAAAGGGGTCATTGGCATGCAGGAAACCTTTTTTCGTAAGACAGTAATGATATGGCTTTTTATCCCCACGTTTTTTCAGGTATCCCTGTTTAACATACCTGTTCAGAGAGACCCGGAAAGTATTATAATTGCGGTATTCTATGGAATTAAATATTTGTCTGCTAGTTGCGTTGTTGGAATTTCTGCCTACTGCCTTAAGGACAATGCCTTTGAGAGTGCAGTCCTTTAGGACTCTTCGTCCTGGCTTGGTGCATCTTGGTTTCATGTTATCACTTCCCTGCTAGCTTGGCACAAGCCATTTAAATATTTTCTCAAGAGGCGAAATTTAAGTGAGGAGTACTTCCGATGGTCTGAGATATTATTCCCTTTCACGCAAAGTTCCTTTGTTAGGAGTTCAGCTCTGGAGACAGCTGTTATTATTCAATGCCAAAAATCTTTTATACGTATTGACAGGCATCGCTACATGCTCGAAAGACCAATAACAGTAACCTGTTACAACTGCCTGAAAACGTTCGATTGTAATTATCTGGGGCATCCAGTAAGCCGGAAATGCCCTTCATGCTCTGTTGTTAATAAAGTGCCAGAACCAGACCAGCATGGAAAAAGCCTCGGAGTGTGGACAAGAGTACATGGCAAGATATTCAAAATGAGATAAACAACGTATAAAGTGCCCTGCTTAATGGAATCTGTTTATTCAGCATCCTTTCTTTTTTATATCCCTAAATCTAAAAGTGTCTTTGACCAGAGCTCTTTAGAAAATGGAAACTTAGCTGTTGAGAATAAAGATGATACACCTTTCTAAATAGTACCATATATGAGATGCTTTGGGTACTGCATCCCGGAAAGTGCGGAGCTCCCAATTAAACGGTAGACACTAAAAAGGAAATCCGCTGCGGATGAGGCTGTTCCATAATGTAAGAAATACATCGCTTCGGACTATTTAGATAGGAACGTGGAACGTTGGACACTATAAGAGAATGCGATAAAAAAGGAGAGGGTTAGTTTTTACCATATCAAATAAGGATTTATAAATAAACTATAATCTTAGGGTAGTTCCGGTTTGTATCTCCAGCATTTCAGAAATCTGCCTTTGCACATCAGTATTTGAAACAAAGTCATTGCACCATTGTTCTACAGCCGAGCATATCTCCTCGCAAAATATTGGTACACTCAATTGTAGAGATGTCCTCTTAGTAATATCATTATAATAATAATTTCGATGCCAGATGATATTAGTTACGAAAATAAAATCATCAAGCACTTGTCTACTTTTTTGATGGGATATTTCATCTGTTCCCTCATGTAATAAAGAACATCTTAATGCATAACAGTCTTCACCGGATAAAAAAGAATTATTTTTGCCAGGAGGATTTCTACCATATATTCCACTTAAGTATGAATTAAACCAGTTTACATATCGTTTCTTCGAAGAAGTTTCAGAAGTGTATTGCATCTTTGCACAGATATCTGGTAATGTCAATGCAATGAACAATGCTGCGTACCAATTCTCAGTTCTCAATGAACTCCTGATTGACTCAATGAGGTGTTTCATTTCTTTCACATCCATTTTCATGCCTAAATACTGAATCTGTTATACATATTTGTTATTTAAAATAAGTATATAACTTTAATAAGTCTTTGAAACATGCTGTAGTATCAAGCTGGCACACTTTACTTAGTAATACCCAGCTTCTTCTCCACCAAATCCTTAATCTTTCCACCCCTATTGTATAGGTCACTGGCTGCCAGAGCCTTATAGAGTTCAGTCATCTCAGCTTCCGTGTCTTGCTGCCTAATAGACAGGAACATATTTTCATCGTGCTGAGCTTGTATGTGCTTTAGCATCTCCTTGTTTTGTGCCTTTATCTCTTCATTTTCAACCTTGAGTTGTTCAATGGCTTTGAGGTCTTCTTTTGCATCCTTGAGCATCTCTTTGTTGGTGAAAGTAAGGTCGAGCTCAACCACAAGATAAGCCTCGATAAGTTCCTTTGTTCCTGGTATATTGTAATGGTCCCTGGAACCACCCAGAGAATGTCCCATCATGGTTTCAGAGTAATCGCTATGAATACCTTTGGGTGCAAATACGTTATTGAAGTACTTGCGGAGCAGATGTCCTCTTACATCGTTCCAGTCGTAAGCTTTTCCTGTAGGAGGGTGCAGTTTTCTATATATAGCCAATAACGATGATGTAGACATCTTTCTGTAAGCATCGCTATCTCTTGCACTTTTTACTGGCTCCCCTATCTTCTTCTTGATAAACAGATAGTTGTTGTCGGAAGTCACCCTACGCTTCTCATATGCTTCAAGTTTGTTTTTTGTCTTATGGACAGGAGGTCTGTTCCTATATTCCAGATACTCATCTATGGCAGTGGTCGCTTCCTTTGAGAAAAATGTAGTATACTCTATAGGAGATTTGTTTTCTAGTTTTCCCCTATGTAAATCCTTCAGAACAGTAATTCCAGATTCGTGCCTACCTCTTTTGAACTGGCTTACTCTTATGTTAAGTAAATCCTTGTTGGACAATCCAGAACTGACTTGAGCAAGGATGAGTGCCTTTTCGGTTATATCAGCCTTTTCCAGCATCTCAGTGATAGCATCCCTGCCCACATCCGTCTTTACATGCGTCTCTACTGTCTGGTCAGTATATTCGTAGAGTATTTTACGTGCGCTCCTAGGTACTGTAAAGCCATAATGCTCATAGAATCTCATTACATCGGATAAGTGGGTACGAACTGAACCATGCGACAGAGGTTTCCCAGTATCTTCACTGATTTCCCCTAGCAAGTAGTTTTTATATACGTTTATTCTTTTAACGTACATGTACTCTACAGGTGAGGCATCAGTTTTGCGGTCTCTTCTGGCCTCTTCAAGTAACTCTTCCGGTGTCATCACCAGTTTGCCGGACTCATTAGAATCGTCAGGATTGTTGGCTCTTAGAAACTTTTCAAAAGAGATAAGATGTCGCTTCCTAGATTTGGGGACAAAAGATTCGTTCCATTCCTCAAATTTATTTAATTTCTTTTTCCCATTTACTTCTATAGTAGCATCTCCTAGCACTGTAAAGCAGTACTATGGTACTAGTATATATGTATAAAGTTAGTATTGGGATGCATTAGAACCATACTGAAATAAACTGCACTTTGCGGGTTAAATATCTATCCTGAAGGAATCAATAATGCTGAAGATAGGAATAGTCGGATGCGGAACAATAGGTACTGGCATCTGTAAAGCGATCGATGATGGCTTGATAGAAACAGAACTTTATGCCATATATGATAGGAAAGCTGAAAACGTTGAAAAACTTAAGGCCTCCCTGGTCAATCTTCGGCCTCACGTAATGGAAATTGAAGAAATGGTCAAACATATAGATCTGCTCGTGGAATGCGCGTCCCAGGGAGCAGTCTATGAAGTGGTACCTGCTGCCCTGCACGCCGGATGCGATGTTATGGTTATGAGCGTGGGAGCCTTTGCAGATGAAAGGCTTTTCAAAACCGTGTATGAGATTGCAAAAGAAATGAACTGTAAGATATATTTGCCATCTGGTGCAATCGCAGGACTTGATGGGCTTAAATCAGCAGCTTCAGACAAAATATATTCCGTAACATTAACAACACAGAAACCTCCTGCCGGATTGGCAGGTGCTCCCTTTGTCATACAGAACAACATCAAGCTGGACGAAATAAAAAGCAAGACTGTTATCTTTGAAGGCAAGGCGAGCGAAGCTGTTAAAGGATTCCCAGCAAATGTGAATGTAGCTGCCACTCTAAGCCTGGCAGGGATAGGTCTTGAAAAAACAAAGGTGAAAATCATAGCCAATCCCGCATTGAGCCGAAATATACACGAGATTACAGTGGAAGGTACCTTTGGCAAATTAACCTCAAAGGTTGAGAACGTACCGTCGCCAAGTAATCCAAAGAGCAGTTATTTAGCACCACTTTCTGCTATTGCAACATTGAAAAAGATCATAGATCCACTGCAAGTAGGCACCTGAAAAAAATAGCAGTTGATTGATAGTGCACGTTTTGAAAACGTACTGTGTATTTATAGACTACTTTGACAAGATATAAATCAAAACAATACCTCAATGCAGTGATCGTATGCCGGATACAAAGGAACTGATTGAAAAGATAGCTGAACTCAAAAAGAAGCGAAATGCTGTGATCCTTGCTCACAACTACGTACGTGGGGAAATCCTGGATATTGCTGATTTTTTAGGGGACTCACTTGAGCTCAGCCAGAAAGCTGTACAGCTTGATACAGATGTAATATTATTCTGTGGAGTGCATTTCATGGCAGAGAGCGCTGCTGTGCTTAGTCCCCATAAAACTGTACTTATTCCTGAAATAGATGCAAGGTGCCCCATGGCTGATATGGTAAGAGTGGATACCCTGCGCAGCCTCAAACAACAACATCCTAATGCTGCTGTGGTATGCTATGTGAACACAACGGCTGAGATAAAAGCAGAGTGCGATATCTGCTGCACTTCCGCTAATGCTATTGAAGTTGTGAAGTCCCTGGAAGAGAAAAAAGTGATCTTTGTACCTGACAAAAACCTGGCAGACTATGTGGCAAGGAACACAGATAAACAGATAATCCCTTGGACAGGNNGTACTTGCACATCCGGAATGTAGGCGCGAGGTGCTTGATATGGCCGACAAGATATTCAGTACCACTGGCATGGTCAATTATGCCAGAACTTCTGACTGCACGGAGTTTATAATAGCTACCGAGGGTGGCCTTATACATAGACTTCAGAAAGAAAATCCATCTAAGGATTTTTATCTCGTGTC
>DAKU01000082.1:0-757 GCA_002508425.1 Methanosarcinaceae archaeon UBA470 | reverse complement strand
ATTAGGGCAAAGCAGTCACTGGATAGAATGCTTGCGATCAAGAGAAAAAGATAACAGGCTTTACATGCGTGCATATTTGCAGTTGATCAGATATGGGAACTGCCTCATGGCAGCCTTTTCCGCAGCCATAGGAGTGTTTATAGCATATAATATAATTAGTGGCACTGCCGGACAAATACCTTTTCCACTGCTTGAGATCATATATGTAGCCTTAGTGGTGTTCCTGGTAACAGGNNGCAGGTAATGCTATAAACGATTATTATGACATTGAGATAGACCGGATAAATAAACCAGAAAGACCAATTCCCTCCGGCAGGATTAGCAAGTCTCAAGCTCTCTCTTTTTCGATCTTATTTTTTGCTCTTGGAACACTTATCGCATTCTTCATCAACACAATATGCGGGACCATTGCATTATTTAATTCTCTGCTGCTTATATATTACGCTGCAACGCTAAAGCGCACTGTGCTTATAGGTAACCTTAGCATAGGATATCTTACTGGTTCTACTTTCCTATTCGGTGGGGCGGTATTTTACACAAATGGCGGTATTGAAGCAGTATCAATTCTGTTCCTGCTAGCAACCCTTGCCACCATTGCCCGGGAAATTGTCAAGGACATTGAGGATATTGAAGGAGATAAACAGGATGGTGCCTCTACTCTGGCTATCAGCATTGGACCTGAAAAAGCTTCTTACCTGGCCTCTACAATTGGATTTATAGCTGTTCTTGCAAGTCCGCTGCCTTATCTGCAATCCCT
>DAKU01000095.1 GCA_002508425.1 Methanosarcinaceae archaeon UBA470 | reverse complement strand
TTTCCACTTTTTCTGCGGCTTTACCAGTCAATTTATCGGCTGAATCATCAAGCTTGTCCTGCAGTTCACTGTCGATGTTGGAGAAACATTCATCGATAGTCTCGTGGCATACCTCAATAGCCTCGCAGACTCCATCCGACACACCCATCTGCATGTCAGCTTCAAGGCGCTTCATAGCAATATCAAGCTCTCCGGAACTTATAGCACTATTCAGATCCACGTTAGCTTCAAGCATGCTAAAAAGCCCTATTGCCAGTGTGTCATCTGAGGTCATAGCCACTAGCTCTTCATTAGTGAGGGAATCCAGGTACTGTTGCGTAAGGATTTCCGCCCTGTTAGGATCTATGCATGTAGACAACACGGGATCAGCAGTGACCTGTCTACTAACCTGCACCGGAATATCTATTCGAAGCTGGTTAGCATAGGTATTCACAAGTTTTGTCTGGTTATCCTGAAGTAGAGTCATATCTGTGCTTACTCCTGCATGTGTCAGGTTCACAGTTTCAGCTCCAATCTGCATGATCACCTCATCCACCTGTGAATTTACTTCAAGAATGCTGTTACTCATCTGCTCCGAGACAGCAGTTTTTACCGGATCAGTACACCCTTGCATAATGTCTGCAACCTCACCGCTCACATCCCCGGAAAATACACACGTGTTACGCACTGCCAGAGGATAGATCGTCTTGCCTGTGACCTTGTCTTCCCATACGAACTGTTCCTGCAGGTCAAACCCTTCATCATGATACAGATAATCAGGATACTGATCCACCAGCAGGGTCATATTCTCGGTCCAGTTGTACTTGCTATCTGGCCAGCCAACCACTTCCATGGTATCCATCACACCCATGTCTTGTGCCAGGGAACTTGTCGCCATGGACAAAGCTGGATTATTGAAAAGTAATTCAGAAGGAGATAGCCCTCCCAGCAGATCAGAAAGCACAGATCCCTTTTTCTCCAGAAAAGCATCATTCACATACCCATCTAACGAATCTCTTACTTTGGCATTGCTGCCCACAAGCTCCTGCATGGTCTTTTCATATGCCTCATTCATTACGATCATGCGAGCTGCATCGCTGCTGGTAGTGAAATTATTTCCACTGAAGTGACCCTGAGCCCGTACATATTCCTCTCTTTCGTTTTCCATTTCAAAAGCCATGTCCTCTGAGGCTTCACAGAAAAGATCCGAGGGATTGCGTCCCAGATTATCACCCATAAGAGATACTTTACGTGACGGGCCGCTATCATCCATTTCATGGAGCATGGAAAGCAGTTCCTCTGTCAGAAGACCAGGAAGCCACTCTGGCACATCACATGCAACGGTCCGCCTGGGCAGACGATTGCCATTATGAAACTCCTCATATTCAGTTTCGATCTGCACGATATTGACATAAGATCCCCTGTACTTATCGGCAGCATCACTGCAGCAGGTATCTGTCAGTTCCACTCCACCAATAGTTACTGTAGTATTACTAAAATCATGTTCTATAGGCTGCCCATAATCTTCAAGACCCTCATAGGTATTGGTCCTGAAGCATTTGTGATAAACGAGAGTAATGTTCTCTGCCTCAAGTTCCTTATGCGACTGCTGTACAGAGTCATACTTATCCAGCCTTTCACTATCGTGGCCGCTGTCTATCACGCCTGTGTACGTATACGCATAATCATAGTCCAGCTCCCACTGAGAATAGATATCAAATTCAACAACATACTCTATATCCCAGTCAAAGGAATGTGATTCACTGTTAAGGTAACCATCTTCCCTTTCCATATTAAGAAGAACATCATTTCCTGCATACATCATCACTGGTGTGACCTTGAGGTTTTCCAGAGAGGTGGAGAGGTGTTGAAGCCTAGCGTTTGTTATCTGCCAGTTGGCAATATCCAGATCAGTAATTGAACTGGGTTTCATTATTCTCTCACTATAAGTTATTCTGCTTGTGTTCTCGAATGCATATCCCGGTACAATAGCTCCTTCATGCAATAATGAAACAACATATTCAGCATCCCACGTAAGATGATAATAAGAAAAGCTCTTGCTGAGGCTTACAGTATCGGGATCAAAGAAAGTCTCCACCTGTACATCCCGGACCTCAGGTCTGTCATTTACACCACTTCTCATAATTTCCGGCATGACCTCGGCACTGTATATGGTACTGGCCACATTATGTATTAGGTCCGGATTTTCACGGCTCCACATCCGGTCATTAAATATCCAGCCATTTTTTACAACTGTCGTATAATTAGAAACAGCCATGGTCACTGAAGCATTATCCTCCACTTGCTGCAGGCTCGTACCGGCATCTGCCATTGAACCACTCATGCTTTCCTCTACATTCATATTGAAAGAACCGTTCTTTGCAAGGTTAGCATAGACCACTGAAATATTGCCTTTCTGCAAATCATAGCCTGAAGTATCTCTTTTTACATCAGAATACATGGTCTTCCCATTGTAGTAACCTGTGTACATCAGAGACCACGGATCTACAGCATCAAAAACACGTTTCTGGGCATAAACGGCACCTGCATTTACAGACCCTGCTATGGAGGGACCTGTTAGAATATTCAGTGGCCCGCCTGCATAATGCTGCCAGGGACCATAAGTAAAAGAGCGGACATTGGAAAGCCCAAGTACAATATCCGGAGATACACCAGTATTGAGTTGCTGTTCGTACTCGGCAGTGAGCTGTGCCAGCAATGGTTCCCTTGAATCCACAGGTGTAAAGATTTCCATGCTTCCATTCTTCTTTATACCTGTATCGATGTCAGTGAGCGTATAGTTCAGGTCCTTTACAGTAAGTGTATAATGGATAATGTAGTCATCATGGTCCTGAGATATGCTTCTCCTCAAAGTCCCATTCACTTTATTCATAATGATCTGATCAGGAGTTATATCCTGGTTCACATCCAGTACATATCTTCCTGCCCTATGGATACCGTTCCTATAGTTATTCTCCATAAACTCATTGAAACGTGATGCAACGATGTCCTTGATGGGATTTGTACCCACATGGAACCAATCAGTTGCTTGTACTTCATTACCAACCTTCAGTACAACATATCCAAAACCATATGACGCATCCGTGGGTATCCTTACCTCCTGTACGAAAGAAGAACATCCCCATAAGTTATGGGATTCGTTATAATTGAAGCTTATATTGAAACTGCCAGTGTCATCATATACTGTAAGCACCCTTTCCTGATTGCTAACAAGAGACGATATAGCTCCCAGGATATTGGAAGGAAGTTCTACTTGCACCTGCAAAGTATCTCCCGGTTCAATGTCTTTATTTAAAGGGTAAGCAACAAAACCATTATTGCTCCATGCTTCCACGGAAACAGATTCCACCTGGATGATTGGATGCTCGCCTTGCCACTCTAAAGCCTCCATGCCAGCATAATTAAGACATCGCGATATATCCGCACATGCCATGTCCAATATATCATGTTGAGGATCCGATGCATCGGTGGAATACACCACCTCAGCAAGCTGATAATCCATGTATGTGAGATTAGCCGCCATTAGTAATGAGAACAACAGGATGAATATGCCAATAATTGCAAAAGGAACGTACGCCTCAGTGTCGTAGATGAGGTCATTTATTCCTTTATTCTGTTTTTTATTCATGGATACTGTCCTGTATTACTATTTTGCCACGTTTATTACAGTATAATTATTTAAATATTTGTTTTGAGTATCATTAACAACGTGATTAGGTTTCAAAAATCTATAAAAAGAAAAGGAAGATCGAGAAAAGAAATAATCACTTTAAAGAAGTACCCCTACACAATTATATAATATGTGTTGTATTTAGCCAATTATGATTATCGGTGTGCTTGGGCCCAGAGGGTCATATTCGGATAAAGCTGCCCACCTGTGGCTCACTAAAGAACACACTCTTTCCTCTCTCTTAAAAGATGCATCCATAAAGTATTGTGGCGACATCATTGATACTTTTGATTCGGTAGTGAACAATAAAGCTGCTATTGGCATTGTACCTGTGGAAAACTCAATCGAAGGCTCAGTGGGCGTTACTCTGGACCTGCTCATGGAGCATGATATCCAGATCATAGGAGAAGTCGTTGTGCCTATTGAACACTGTTTGCTGTCCAGAGGGATAATAGAGGACATCAGAGTGATACTGTCCCATCCTCAGGCATTGGGACAGTGCAGGCAATTCATCAAAAGCCATTTTCCCCATGCGGAGATACGGACCACAGGCAGCACATCTCATGCAGCCAAGCTTGCCACTGAGTTTGAGGAGATGGCAGCCATAGCATCCAGAGAATCGGCCAGTATGTATGGTCTTAACGTGCTGCTCTGTAATATACAGGATTGCAATAATAATCATACACGCTTTATTGTTTTCAGGAAAAAACAGGAAGATGATGACTTTACCTGGATGAAAATCAATGGAAATACAGCCAATTCAGAAAACACAGCAAAAAGCAGCCTCCCACACAGAACATCCATAATAGTCTACCTTGACAGAGACAGGCCTGGGGCATTGTATGACCTTCTGGGAGAATTCGCTACCAGGAAGATAAATCTCACCCGGATAGAATCCAGACCCTCAAAACGCATCCTGGGAGATTATGTATTTTACATCGACTTCGCAGGAAATATAAGCGATACTATTATAAAAGATGCTTTAAATAGCATTCTGCCTAAAGCAGGGATGATGAAAGTGCTTGGCTCCTATGTCATGATGTAAGAAAACTTAGGAGACAGCAGTATACAGGACAAGTGCATTGCCATGAAGGTTGAAGACTTCATAAGAGATATAAGTACAGTTATTGCAAAATACAGACGGCTATACAAGATGCTTGATGTTATTTCAATAACATTCCTATTGTATTCTATTTTGCTTATCACTAACATGGAAATGGTCTTTGGGCTATTCCCAGCACTTGAAGTTTACTCCACAGCATCGATAAGCATTCTTGGTGCAAATCTTTCATATCCTGAAATCTCCCTATTCATTATTTCAGTAGCTTGCGGACTTTTGTTAACTTTTATATTACATGTAAGGGATAACAAAAGAAGCACAATCAACCTTGTTGAAGAAAAATATCCTGTGCTGCGTGAAAGACTCAGTACTGCTTACGATAACCGTGAAGTTGATAATATTGTGGTTGCAGACCTGCAGGAAAACGTGACAAGAGCTTCTGCCAATGTAACTCATGAGGTTTTTCTCAACAAAAAAAGACTGTATATTGGCTTTTTCTCACTGTTAATTGCGATTTCCTTGCTTACCTATGTAAGTATAAGCGAATACCGTATATCTTCAACACCGCAGGATATCATAGGTCCATTATTACCCCATAATGAAGGTGATGGCTCAGATCTGGCTGTAATGGAGCAGACTACAAATAATTCAGATAATACTAAGGAAAATCTAACAGGTGAAACTTCAATAGTGGTAGTGGAAGGAAAACAAGTTGATCTGACCCTTCCACCTGGTTCAGGAACAGGTTTTACACAGGGAGAACAGGCCAATAGCACACCTGAAGGATTCACACCGTCTTCTGCCTATGATATTAGTGTAATGTCTTCATCGATATATTCCGAGGAGTTGCCGGAAGGATATGAAAGCATAATCAAACAGTATTTTGAAGAAATGGCAGGAAAATAATGGCATGCAGAACAATTATATTTATTTATGAATGTAAAGGAGACCAGAGATGAACTCCAGTGAAATGAGTGCAGGAAATCTGTCACAGACATACCGGCTTGCCAGCGAGATGTTCAATACATTGTTCGCTGAGATCGGTAAGGTCGTAGTCGGACAGCAAGAGTATGTGGAACAGATGATCATAGCTATGCTCTGTAATGGGCATGCTTTGGTCGAGAGCAATCCCGGTCTTGGGAAAACATTGACCATTTCTACAATATCAAAGGTCATGGACCTGCGGTTTAGCAGGATACAGTGTACACCGGACCTGATGCCTGCAGACATCACGGGAACGAACATCATAGAGGAGCACGCAGGGGTCAAATCATTCAAGTTCCAGGCAGGACCAATCTTTGCCAACATAGTGCTGGCCGATGAGATTAACCGTGCCTCACCAAAGACACAATCTGCAATGCTTGAGGCCATGCAGGAAAAACAAATCACAGTCGCCAATGATACTTATCCGCTTGACAAGCCATTCTTTATCTTGGCCACACAGAACCCAATTGAGATGGAAGGTACATTCCCGTTGCCTGAAGCACAGTTAGACAGATTCCTGCTGAAGATATTGCTGGATTATCCTACATTTGAACAGGAACTAAGCATAGTGGACAGGTACACTAAAATAGATTCTCCGCAGGTCAGAAAAGTGATGAACAAGAACACACTCCTCGATCTGCAAAAACTGACTACCGAAGTACCTATCTCTGATCAGTTAAAGTCCAGAGCCGTAAAGATAGTCATGGCTACAAGACAGAACAGCGAGCACATAGAATACGGTGCATCCCCCAGAGCATCTATAGGTCTTATCATGGCAGCAAAAGCGCGTGCTCTGATCAAAGGTAGAAATTACGTAAGCGAAGAAGATATCGAGGTTATGGCTTATCCTATACTTCGGCACAGGATTGGTCTTTCTTTTGAATCAGAGAGAAGAGGCATTACTGCAGATCAGATGATCAAGGGAATCCTTTCGCAGGTCAAATAAAAAAATAAGGCCATGAGGACATGAATCCCGGTAAACATACTATAAATGCGGATTTTTTCCGGCAGCTTGACAGTTTTTCCTTTATGGTAAGGAAAAGAGTATCCAGTGTATATGCCGGTAGCCGACGCTCTGTCAACAGCGGCAGAGGTATAGATACCGTAGGGTTCAGGGAATATTATCCGGGTGATGAACCCAGATCCATTGACTGGAAAGTCTATGCCAGGTCGGAAAAACTGTATGTAAGGCAATTCGAGGAGGATAAATCCCTTACAGCGCACATACTGCTTGATGCCAGCAAAAGCATGGATTATCCCGACAAAGATACCACTAAATTCGAATATGGTCTGATGCTCGCAATGGGCTTTGCATACATGGTGACAAAGGACAATGATAAGTTCGCCATCTCCACTTTTTCTCAGGATGTGGATATAGCTGAGCCACGCAGAGGAAAAAAATACCTCTTTCAAACATTGGACCGGCTTGAAACAACAAAGCTTCAGGGCAAGACCGACATACATGAATGCATTGTAAGGTATAGCCGTGCCATACATTCACGCTCGCTTGTGATTATCATATCTGATTTTATGGACAATCTGGATTCAATAAGATCTGCGATATATCGTTTTTCGGATCATGATCTTATCCTTGTACAGGTGCTGGACAAAACAGAAGCTCAGCTTCAGGTGCATGGCCATACAAAGTTTAAGGACCTTGAGACTGATTCAGATCTTAAAACGTATGTAAGCGATAGTTTTAAGGAAAACTACCAGCGCAAATTAATGGACCACATGAACAGTATTAAAGATACATGTTACCATGTGGGAGCGGAGTATTATGCCTTCACTACAGATGTGCCCATCTTTGAAGCTTTCTTATACACAATAGGCAGGAGACGCTGATATGCCCTTTGAAACTCCTCTGGCCCTATTGGCATTGGCAAGTGTTATACCTCTTATCATTTTGTATCTTCTAAGGCCAAAACCCCTATTAGTGAAGATCCCTTCTGTGATGTTCCTAATGCAGGCAGAAGAGAAAAAGCGTTTCTTCACTTCTATTACAAAGCTGATCAAGGATCCTTTGTTTCTCATACAATTGCTGGTGCTTATATTATTGGCCCTGGCTGCTGCTGCTCCTTACATCATTACAAACGAGCCCCTGAGCGATGAGCATACCGTACTGGTGATAGATGCGTCTGCCAGCATGCAGAATGAGAATCGTTTCCAGGAAGCCATTAGTAAGGCAGAGGATTACGTGAGTAAGAAGAACAGCATAGTGATTGCTCATAATATTCCTGTAACATTACTTGAAGGGCAGGATGCAACTACTACCAAGGAAGCTCTTTACTCTGTTAAAGCAGGTGCTACAGTCGCAGATATTTCTGCTGCCATGGGCGTAGGTATGAGAATGCTTTCCGACGGTGGTGGAAGGCTTATAGTTATCTCTGACTTCACTAACTGGGAAGGTGAAGATCCGGTATCTGCAAAGAGTCTGGCAGAATCATATGGTCTTAAGGTGGAATTTGTACAGATGGGGAAAACCACGGATAATGTAGGAATTATCCAGGGTAGACTTGAGACCACAGAGAGTGGTTATACTTACAATTGTGTGATTAAGAACTACGGCGGCAGTGACCAGAACGTTCCGGTAGAAATCACTACTACGGATGGCAATAGTGTGACCAAGAACATCGACCTGACAGTAAAGGCAAAAGCCACACAACAGTTCGTCCTGGAAAATCTTAGTACAGGTATCACTACTGTCAAGATAAACAGAGATGACAGTTTGCCTGTGGATAATATTGCCTATGTATCAGTACCCAAGATCTCTAACAAGCGTGTTCTGTTCGTATCAGATCAGTCTTTGCTACCATCGATGACATCTGTGTCCCTTATGCCGGGCATTCAGACAACCTCAGCCACCGGGGTGCCACAAGACCTGACACAGTTCAGTGTGGTAGTCGTTGCCAAAACTAACCAATCCCTTTCATCAAGTGAGATATCACTGCTTTCGTCTTACATAAACACTGGTGGTAAGGTGGTGTTCATTGCAAGTGATAGCCTTGCTGCGCAGAGTACTGATCTGGAGCTTCAGAAACTGTTACCCGTAAGGACATCCAACGTAACAGGAACAGACAGAGGTCTTGATATGAAAGTGAACCAGTCCACACGGCTTACTGATGATCTGGATCTTGATGAGATAGCGGTGTATAAGTATCTTAACGCAACCCCCAGGTTAGGCACAACCACCCTCATTGTATCAGATAAAGACGTACCTTTGCTAGCTTTCGGAACAGTGGGTGAAGGAACTGTTGTGTACGTAGGGTTTAGTGATCAGCTTGGAGAAGATTCCTGGAACAATTTCCATAACCTGCCTGAATTCCCCGTGTTTTGGTTCAAACTTGTAGGGTGGCTGGGAGGCTCAGGGGATATATCAGAATACAACCTCAAGACAGGAGCTGTCTCAACTCTGGCAAAGGAACAGGAAATAACTACTCCTGATGGTGTAGAGACCACAAGCAGGGTGCTTTACAGCAGCGCTGGTTTATATGAGGTGGCAGGTAGGACAATTGCTGTAAACCTGTACAATGATAAAGAGTCAGACACAACAATAGATGCTTCTGATGTTATTAGCAGGGCATCCACAAAGGATGAGCCTTCTGTTGTGAGGGCAACAACATACGAATCTAAAAATTACTTGGATACTATTATGATAGCATTGGTACTCATATTGGTTATTCTGGAGCTTTACATTATCAAAAAGAGAGGTGAACTGTAATGCTGAACCTTGAGCATCCCCAAATGCTGTGGCTCATGGTACCGGTGCTGGCAGCAGGCGTATATCTGATCCGCAAAGGCGCTAAAAAAGGTCTCATTATATCCAGGATGATCGTACTTGCATTGCTGGTGATTGCTCTAGCCTCCCCTTACAGTATTGTGAGTAAGGTATCAAGCAGTGAAACTCCTGATATAGTATTGATATCCGATGAAACCTCAAGCATGGAACTATTCGAAACGGAGACAACAACAGCCCTTTATGAATCTCTGGCGGCGAATACACCCACCAACATTGTGAAGCTTACAGGTGAAAGTACGGCTCTTGGGGATACCATTGTGCAATATGCCCGTGGAGACAATCAGATCGTTTTAGTCTCCGACGGCAACAGTAACAAGGGCCAGGATCTGGAAGAAGCCCTTGATTTTGCCAGTGAGACGGGAACAACAGTTTACTCGGTAATTTCTGACCTGAAAACAAATGATGTAAGCTTGTACATAAGTGGCGAGAAAAAAGTGGTATTGGATAATGAATATCAGTTCAACCTGATAGTACAGCAGGCAAGAAATACTCCTATAAGTTATCAGATAGAGGTGTTTGTAGATGACAAGCCTGTAATCAGTAGGCCATATGACCAGGAAGATCACTCCAAGACAATACCAATAACACATACCTTTGATACACTGGGTGCCCATACGATCACTGCCAGTATTACGCCTTCCGGGGAAGACAGCAAGCCTATCAATAATATCTTCTATAAAACTGTGTATGTTGTCCCAAAACCAAAAATACAGCTCATTACCGACGATACAAGTTCACCCATGGCTAATGTGCTGCTTAACCTCTATGATACCTCACTCAGCACAGAGCTAACTGACCTGGATAATAAAAAAGCAGTAGTGTTGGATAATAGAAATATCAATTCACTTTCAGACGCAGACATACAGAATCTAAAAGATTATGTTAGTTCTGGAAACGGTCTGTATGTGGTAGGCGGTGATAGTTCCTATAACTATGGGAATTATCTGAACTCATCGCTTGAAGATATATTGCCTATATATTCAAAGGCCAGTGAATGGAAAGGCGGTAGAAATGTTGTACTTGTGCTTGATGTTTCAATGAGCACTTCTGCACACGGGACTCAGGGCGATATTCTGGGAAATGCCATAGCTGTTCTGAGGAAAGACGAACTCCGAGATGCAAATGTAGGTGTAATAGCATTTGGAACAGAAGGTTTGGATGTATCAGGCGGTCTGGTCTACATGGGAATTCCTTCTAATATTAATATGTTAGAAGAGAAAATTAAAACACTTATGCCGGGATCTACCAGTACCACATCCCTTGACCAGGGGCTGGCTATTGCACAGGAATGGCTCTCAGATGGAGAGGGAGAACTTGATGTAGTTATCGTCTCCGATGGCGGTATCGAGCAAAGATATGAAGAAGCACTACAAGTTGCCACTGCACTTAGTGATGCAGGTGTAAAGTTATATTACGTACATATTAAATCCAGTGCACCTTCACAGTATGATAAATTCGGTAATGCTTTTGCTAACCAGTTAATGGACGAAGTTGGAGGGCTATACTTCCCCATACAGGCAGGAGAACGCGTTAACCTTGTATTCGATGAACTGGAACAGCCAGAAACCAATGAATCTGTAGATTATAGCGTCTTTCCACTTGTAAAATACAATCCCACACATTTTATCACTAAGAATGTAAATATTTCAGCCAACATTACTGGCTACAATGATGTGACACCTAAACCTGGTGCAGACAGGCTGATCCTTACTTCCACAGGCCAACCTGTGCTCACAGTATGGCGATATGGACTAGGACGTGTGGCCTCTCTTAGCACGGACAATGGAAATGGTAACAGCAATATGTGGAGTACCCAGATGTACTCTGGCAACAACTCTAAACTCACTTCATCCACTTTGAACTGGCTAATAGGCGACCCACAAGTTGAGGAAGGCGCCGTACTGGAAGCAGATGATACGTGGTTTGGTACTTCTGCACAGCTTAAGCTTACTATGTATGATGAAGGTATACCCACCATCGAGCTTGACGATAAAAATATAGACCTTTCACTTACAGGTAAGAACACTTATGAGGCAACAACAGACGTTGGACAGGTGGGAGTGCATTATATATCTGGCTATCCCATAGCAGTTAACTATGCTCTGGAGTACAGGGATGTGGGAGTTAACCCGGACCTTGCAACAATGATCGCGGCCAATGGTGGAAAAACATACACAAAGAGTGAAGCACAGGCTTTGCTGCTTAAGGATGCAAAAGAAAACTCACAGAAGCTTATTAAGGAAACAGTAAGCCAGAAGATGTACTTCATTATAGCCGCTCTTATATTATTCCTGCTGGAGGTTGCAATCCGTCGCCTCAGAGAGATCAAGGAGATGAAAGAGCAGGAAAAGAAGATGCAGGAAGTCGCAGAGGCATAGAGAACAAACATACTTACGACATAGATGGGAAATATCAATTTCAGCTCGCTGATATTGATATATTTCTGCAGAGTCTTTATTCCATACGTTTATATAGAAGCTTTTTAAATGCAATATATAGAGCTACATGTTGCACCTGAAACTTAGTGGGAAGTTCTGCAACATAATAGCCAGAAACATTTTGTGACTACAGTATAAGGGAATTGGTTAGTAGTATCTGTAAATGGGATTGTCCTTAAAGGTACTTTCCACATATTATAATACAGATCAGTGTGACCAATGAATAAGGGGGAAGACACTATGGCTAAAGAATTGTATAAATTACCGGCTTTGAAATATGGTTATGCTGACCTTCAGCCGTATATTTCAGAAGAACAACTACGTACACACCATGACAAGCATCATCAGGCTTACGTAACTAATGTTAATTCACTACTGCAAATGATGGAAAAAGCCAGAAAAGAAGGAACGGATTTTGACTACAAAGCAACTGCGAAGGCCGTGGCTTTTAATTTAGGAGGTCATGTGCTCCATGATTATTTCTGGTGGGAAATGACCCCTGCAGGAAATGCGACAAAAGAGCCAGTTGGTGAACTGGCTGAAGCGATCAAAGAAGACTTTGGAAATTTCGAGCGTTTCAAAAAGGAGTTCACCCAGACAGCATCAACCGTGGAAGGCTCAGGATGGGCAGCACTAACCTTCTGCAAAGATACCAAAAGGCTTGGGATCATGCAGATAGAAAAGCATAATGTTAATCTGGTTCCAGATTTTCCCATCCTTATGGCTATAGATGTATGGGAGCATGCTTACTATCTTGATTACAAGAATGAAAGGGGTAAATTCATAGATGCTTTCTGGAACATAGTCAACTGGGAAGAGATCAATAAATACTTCGAGAAGATCCAGCACCTCATGGAATGAAATCGATTCCAGTGTTCAGATTAGGAGGTTTCGAATACATAATAAAGTGGGTGGGGTTTGTGAATGAAAAAGAATATCCTGATGGTATTAGTGATACTTGTTGCTTTGATAGCAAGCGGTTGTTCTGAGAAGAAACTCAATGCGCCTGCTGAAAAGCCTACTGTGGTAATAGGCTCCAAGCTTTTCCAGGAATCTTATATACTTGCACACATGGCGGCCCTTATGCTGGAAGATGCGGGATATGAGACCGATGTGATCGAAGGCCTGGGAGGAACTTTCGTCAACTATGAGGCGTTGAAGAAGGACGAGATAAACACCTACGTAGAATACACGGGAACTGCCTACAGCCAGATCCTGAAGAAACCACCGCTTGAAGTGTGGGATCCTGAAGTTGTATACACTGAAACTGAAAAGGGATTGAAGGAGACCGATAAAATAGTAGTGGTAAGTACTCCCGGATTCGAGGATGCGTATGCCATTGCGGTAAAAGAAGATTGGGCAGAGACAAATAATGTCACAAAGATCAGCGACCTCAAGAAATATGCCTCCCAGATGACAATAGGTACAGATCCGGAGTTCTCCACCCGTGAGGACGGGCTGCCCCGCATAAAGGATGTATATGGTATAGAATTCAAGGATTACAAACAGGCAGTTGCCACAGTAATGTATGAGGCGATCAAGATTGATGAGGTGGGTGCTATATCTGCATACACTACTGACACCAGGAATGAGGTATTCAATTTGAGGGTGCTTCAGGATGATAAGAATGCATTGCCTCCTTATGATGCAATGTACATTATGACAGAGGAATTTGCTACAAACAATCCTGATGCTGTGGCAGCTTTAAAGAAACTGGATGGCAGGATAGACACCTATACCATGAGGAATCTGAACTACAAGTTCGATGTGGAGAAGATGGAACCACGGGATATCGCAAGAGAGTTCCTCATTAAGGAAGGGCTTATTGAAGCATAAGTTTCTATAAGTCTCATCCATTACTTTTTTACAAAACAATACCCGGAAACAAACAATGCCAACCCAGAGATTGTTTGAAAGGATAGAGTCCATTGAACTGCAGCAGATAAGCAAAAAATATGGTTCCCGTTTTGCTGTGGAATCCCTGGACCTTAGCATAGAGGGGGGAGAACTGCTTATCCTCATAGGACCAAGCGGTTCCGGAAAGACCACAACGCTTAGGATGATCAATCGGATGATAGAACCAGATGCCGGGAACATCCTGATAAATGGACAGAATATCATCCAGTTAGACCCGGTAAGCCTCAGGAGGAACATCGGTTATGTGATACAAAATATTGGCCTGTTCCCTCACATGACGATCGGGGAAAACGTGGGCCTGGTGCCCAAACTTGAGGGCTGGGACGAGATAAGAACAACTGAAAGAGTACGCCATCTGCTGGATTTCGTATCCCTGCCTCCGGACAGGTTTATCAAGAGATATCCCCGGCAGCTAAGCGGAGGCCAGCAGCAGCGAGTGGGTCTAGCCAGGGCTCTTGCCATGAATCCGCCGCTTCTTCTAATGGATGAACCTTTCGGAGCTCTGGACCCTATTTTGAGGAAACAGTTACAAAAAGAGTTTCTGGAGATCAAGAAGGAGATCGGTAGGACAATAGTGTTCATCACACATGATATAGAAGAGGCTTTCAGACTGGGAGACAGGATAGCCATCATGGACAATGCCCGGCTTGTACAGGTGGGGGCTCCAGAAGATCTCATCTTCGAACCCGTAAACGACCTGGTTGCCGATATAGTTGACACGGACCGAAAATTCAAGCACATGGACACATTGAACGTGAAAGACCTGATGACTCCGCTGGATGCAAAGTATATCCTAGATGGAAGCATGGATGCCCGCAATGCAGTTGAGATCATGAAAGACAGGGACACTGAGATAGGTATTGTTTTTGAGAATGGTATACTTATTGGCAAAGTGGAAATGGTCAACCTGTTAAAACACGAGGAGAGCCATCCTTTTCTGAGAGATATAGCAAAACCCATGAAGGTTTTTGCTCCACGAGATTCAGTTGCAACAGCTCTATCTGAGATGAAAAAGAGCGGGGAATACATGGCGATGGTCATGAACGGGGATACAGTAGGCGGGATGCTTGTATCTGATGAGGTGCTTTTAAAGTTAATTTAAAAGCTTAAATAAGTGGGATAAAGATGACAGGGATAGTCCGGGAAATTGTGATGCTATGGGAAAAGCATCTTTTGACCATGCGTACTATTGAACACTTGCAGATGTTCAGCACAGCCTTGACAATATCGGTGATAATAGGCGTGAGTGTGGGGATATTCATATACACCAGACCAAGGACAGCCTCCCCGGTACTTAACTTTCTCAATATACTGGAAACAATACCAGACCTGGCACTGCTGGTCATTCTTTTGCCTCTGCTGAGGCTTGGAACAGGACCAACCATAGCTGCTTCTGTGATCTACTCAATATTGCCTATCGCAAGGAACACCTACACCGGCCTTAAAGGAGTGGATGACCAATACATATATGTGGCCGAGGCTATTGGCCTATCACCACGGGATATACTTCTTAAAGTAAGGATTCCCATGTCTCTGCCCCTCATAGCGGGGGGGATAAGAATAGCCTTGGTGTTCATTATGGGCGTTGTAACGTTGGGAGGACTTGTGGCGGCCGGAGGACTTGGAACAGTACTCCAGAATGGCATCCAGCTCTATGAGAAGGATGTTATACTGCTTGCAGGCTTGTGGACAGGGATACTGGCTGTTATACTGGATCTCGGAGCTGGCAGGATTGAAAAGAAATTGTATGAGAGGTATGGTACATGGCAGCCACATCGGTGATACTGGATGCAACATGGGAACACATTGTGCTGGTCTACACCACATTGTTTGTAAGTATCCTGGTAGCTGTACCCCTTGCATTCGCTTCTCTCTATAACCGGCGACTTGCCTCAGTTGTAATGAACTTTGCTAACCTTGTACAGGCAGTGC
Source organism: Methanosarcinaceae archaeon UBA470 (assembly GCA_002508425.1). Lineage (GTDB taxonomy): Archaea > Halobacteriota > Methanosarcinia > Methanosarcinales > Methanosarcinaceae > Methanomethylovorans. Next base: position 15,284 of record DAKU01000095.1, on the reverse strand, counting down.
CCAGTTTTGCAGTGATTGCCATAGTAGTGCCTTTCTTAGGGATTGGTTTTGTCCCTGCGCTAATAGCCATAATGCTGAGGGCTCTTTTACCTATTATTAAAAACACATATATTGGTCTTACAAGTGTGGATCCTGCACTCATAGACTATGCTAACGGCATCGGACTCAGCGAATGGCAGATACAGCGTTACATCAGGCTTCCAAATGCATATCCTGCCATGTTTGCAGGTATCAAGTTCGCGGCTATACTGGCAAACAGCATAGCTGTGCTTACAGCGTTCATAGGTAGTGGTGGACTGGGAGAGATTATATTTCAAGGACTTATAGGTTATAACACTGGAAAGCTGCTCTCAGGAGCTATACCTGCAATTGTTTTAGCTTTGCTAATAGATTATTCTTTTACCTTACTGGAGAAAAAGTTGACACCCCAGTACATGAAATCATGACTATGGATAAATTGGCTTGACTTAAAAGTCATCACTAGAAGACTTAACAGTACTTCCATTATTACTCAGTATTTTGCAGTACTTGCCACAGTATATATAATGCTGCTATAGTATTACAGTACTGTAAGTGTATTGAGGTATCATTATGGTAGATTTTGCATGTAAGGAGTTCCAGATTGAAGCTGTTATAAAGTGTGGTCTCAACTTGACAAGAGCAGAGCTTCTGGTACTGAAACACCTGTTGAAACATAATACCAAGTGGTTCACCACCGAACAAATCGCTGCATATCTGTCTCTGGACATATCCACAGTACAAAGAAGCGCCAAAAAACTCACTGAAAAAAAGGTACTTCAAAAATCTCAGAATAATATAGAGGGTGGCGGTTATTTCTTTGTGTACAAGATAAAGAATAAGAGAGAGATACGAGAACTCATAATGGAAATAATCCATAGCTGGGTTCAGCGTGTGGAAAAAGAACTGATCGTATGGGAAGAGGAACAGAATATTACTGCTGTGTCTTAAAAAATAAAACATTTCATTGGTGAAAAAATGCTCAAAATTACTCCATATCTTGGAATACTTGTACTTATTGTATCTATCGCAGGTTTGTGGTATCCGATACTGGGATACTTCATGCTCCTTGTATTTGCCACTTTGCTGATGATTAGTCCTTTTAGAGGGAGATGGTTCTGTGGAAATCTATGTCCCAGAGGCAGTTTCAACGATTTCTGGATGGGCAAGATCAGTAAAAACAAGAAGATTCCTCCAGTGCTTAGGAGTTTCTGGATAAGAATACCCATAGTTCTATTCATGATGGGATTTATGGGATACAGACTACTACAGACGCATGGCTTGTTCAACCAGATAGGCATGGTCTTTGTGATAAACTAGGTAATTTTAGGTATATTATGGTTTTGTTCACTGGAGTACACGTTTTAAGCATGGTGAAAATAGCTAAATAATATTAGCTGCAATAGTACCGGTAATAGTAGCTAAAAAGAGGTGAGATTTTTCCAGTACTCCAGGAACACAGTAATGGTCAATTTACTTTGACCATACCAAAAAACATCATTGATGTGGAAGGCTTGAAGAAAGGGGATAAATTCAAGATCGTCAAGATTCAGGGATACTTAGCCATGGTACCAACCAGATAACCTCCCATTTTTCGGGGTCTATGCCTCCTCAGCGGCCCAAGGTGCCACGATCGACCCTTGCCCCATGTGAGTATAGGCCATAATCCCCCCAGCCCCTCTAAATGACCCGTTTTACCACCTTCATTCCACTGCTATCGAATCCCTTTTTAAGTACTCCGCGCATACTGTTTTAACCGTTTTTCGTGATACTGTTAGAAGGAAGTGGGAGTGTTACATTATCATAATAATGCGTATCATTTTTGGAGTGTTGGGAAGGTTTATATGGAGGTGGATGGATTTTTTATGTGCCTGGAAACGGGCAAACATGGTAAGCCATGAATAATATGGATATCCACGAAAGTGATGCGAGCCAAAAGGTTTTTGAATACCCGCCCTTTATATGCGTTCGACCGCACTTGAATCTCAGGTGCGGTCACAAAACTCTCTTTTTTACTTAATTTTCGACCATTTAGATCGTTTTAGAGCCACGTAATTCCTCGCCCATACAAACACCCACCCCAACGGAGCTATGGGCAAGACGGGGCGCTACGGGCCTTGAGGACCCGTAGGAAGGGCAAGGAAGGGCAACCTTTCCCACCCTGGACTCCTTCATCCCATACCCCCTGCTGCCTGATCATCTCGCATCGCACCCATGAACACCCCTACTGCTATCATAATTATGGCGAGTATGGGATAGTAATCGAATGCGGTGGACAGTATGCCCGCCACGAACGCACTTTTCCCTCCAGCCGATGCGAATATTGGCATAAACGTGGATAGCATCGGCTCCATGATTATCCATGCAAATCCGCAAGCGAAGCACGATATCAACCCATAAAGAAATGCTTTTTCTGCACTCATGTTAAATCAATTCCCAGATGTTCTTAAAGCCAGTGGATTCGATTTTGTAATTGACACCCGTGTCCACAGCCTTTCCACTCTTCTTAGTTTTTCGCAGACCTGCCACGATCGGCGGTACTACCGGGGTGCCCGAACCTCTTTTACCGTTCCGGCGGCTGATCGACAGTGAAGAACCGATACTCTCCGACCCACTTGAGCCACCGGACCAGGAAGAACCGGACCTCGCCGAGCCACTCGGATAAGACTGACCTGACGACTTCTTCACCCTGCTTGACACGCTTTTCGGGACACTTGGGGACAGGGATTTCACACTTACCGATACAGATGGTAGAGAACTCTTAGCCAGCGATCCTGATGGCCTGGATGGGGCTTTGCTTGGCTTCCTGGAGCTTAACGAAGGGCTTGAAACCGTTAGTCCTGGCACCCTGGCCAGTGCTGAACTGCCGCTCTTACCACTTGAAGAATACAGTAATTCCCTATCGGCTGACCGTGCTTTTCCCTTCTTTTTCCCAACCAGTTTAGTAAATTCCTCAGCCGTCGGCACTCTTCCCTTACGAGACATAAACTTCGAGACAGGCAATTCAGCAACAGCCGGGTACTTCTTCCTGGCAAGTTCATTGAACTTGAGGACATCAAGAGAGATTCCCGGCTTTTTTTCAATAGCATGACCGACACCGGTTTCAAGCAGATCGCCCACGTCCTTAAGCCTTCCAGCATGCACCGGCTCCACGGTCTTACCTTGCAGTGTCATCCCACCTGATAGTTTCCTGGATGCCTGTTCCCTCAAGTCCATTACCTTGATACCATCGACCTTAATGCTTCTATGCTTCCCGAATCCGTATGCTATGTCGGCTTCCGGTGCGTATCCTGAACCCCCACCAAGCTTACCCTTCTTGAATATCTCGATGCCCTTGACACTCTTACCGGACTTATCGAAGAACTCAACCTTCGGTGAATCGGTTCCCTCGCCCTTGATTTTGTACTTGACACCGCTGTCATCCAGGGACGTTTTGAGATGGGACACGAACTTATCCGCATTCCCTACCGATATTTCGAGGTCGGCTGGCTTCCTGCTCATGTATTCCTGTACTTGCATCTTTTGAGCAACTGATCCGTATACCTCCGCATCTCCCTTATAGGACTTGATGGACTTCTCCACTACCGGTTTCACTGAGTCCGGTATGTTCTCCGATGTGATCTTAAAGGCACTTGCTTTCTTTACCGGTGTCTTGGTACCGTATATCGATTTCGTAATGTCGCGACCGCTTTTAAAGTACTCGGCGTCGGGTGATATCTTTTTCAGTGTCTCAGCAAAGTTGGCCGTCTGGAGATCGCCAAAGGCTGTCACTTTCTTGCCTGCGAGTACCTCCGCTGGTGCTGCCAGTGGTCCCTTTGTAAGTCCGGTCTGCTTGGAATACGATAGAAGTGGGTTGCCGTTAACCTGGAGCTGTGCACCGTAGTCGATCCTTTCATATCCCGGCGAAGCACCGCCCCCTTTTATTTCCGTAAGTGATGCCTTCTTTACAGGAAACTGCTTAACACCGGTTTCAATGGACTTGCCCACTAGAATCGCGCCCGTGAGTTCACCAAGGGTCGTTACAGGATCGTCTTTAAGGCCCTTCACAGTTGATCCAGCCATTACTCCCACCCCGAATACGAGTGCGCTCGCAGTGGCCTTTGGCTCTTTCACAGCCACGTTCAATGCCATCGGTACCGCGGCTGCTCCCTGAACTAACCCTGCCCCCGTATTCACAACCGCACCCGTTACGAACTTTTTGGCAGCTGGCGCCCCTTTTTCCACAGCAGATTGAGGCACTAACGACAACGGATTGTGCTTATTCGCAGCAACCACAAGATCAATTCCCGCATCAACTGCCTTACTCCCTCTGTCCTTGATACCCTCGGCTACTGATAACCCCTTTTTGTATATGCTGTATCCCCCGCTGTAGTCGTCTGCCGAGAATGTTTTTACGGTCATGGGATTCTTTTCTGAATCAAGTCCGAACTTAACTCCGTTGTACACATTCATTATCGCCTGGCTTGATGCTGACAACTTCTGTGCCGTTCCTGGCTTCTGCGATATCGTACCTTCCTGACCTGTACCAGAAGGAGTATTATTTGTATTCAGTAGCGAGGACATCCGTTTCGCTTGTTCAGGTGTTAGCGATTTTTCAGTATCACCAACGGATGGCATGTTTCCCAACTGCAAGTGTGGGGAGTAGTATAGATTCTTCTTAGATTCGACACGGGTAGACTTCTTAGTCACTGTACCCATCTGAGCAGCTGACTTTATCTTACTCCCGGCTTTGATCGCTGTAAGATCGTTATGCAGCTCGACTGTTTCGGTGGTTTTGGTAACAGTATCGCCCTGGATAGTGGTGGTTTCCGTAGTTGTTCCACTGATTAACGAATTAGCAGATTCGGCAGCCGTCTTTCTCTTTTCCGTATTGGTCTGCTCTGCCGCTCCTGCTAACGATATTGTGCTACTCGGTGTATCCTGGAGTGATGTGGCACCGGTATTTACGTTAATCACGCCTCTATCTACATCTTTCGTCTGCTGCGCTGCTTCCTGGAGTGTCACTGTATCCTTATTCCAGGTATCATTCGATGTCGCCGGTGCTGTCTTTGTTGCGGCAGTTTGCTCGACCTTCTTCCCGTTTATGACGGTGTAGTTTTTCTTGCTACTGCTACTGGATTTCTTCCAATTCCCACTTTTATCCTTTTTCCATGATGCCATGCTATGCCTTCCGATTATTATTGATAGTAATTATTCTCAGTAAGCTTTATATCGATTAAGATATATATACGTTGGTATACCGACGGAGTGTACCGATTTATGAAGAAAATAATAGCTTACGACATCAGAAAGATACAAATCAGACCTGGGAGAACTACCCCGTATGTGCTACTTCCGAAAGGTGTTTTTTGTCGTGGCGATGAAGTACTTGTAACGCCTATCGATAGCGATAGCATCCTGGTGACTAGACGAATACCGCAACGGAGGAAGTAGTAAGATGATATTGCCAATAAAAAAGTATGGGACGAGCTATTTTATAGACATTCCGCATGCAGCGGACAAACTAACCGGTCAGACAGTCGACGTTCGCGTAATTCGCGATGATGGGGAGTTCAAAAACGAGCGAGCGACGGTAAAAAGGACAGCTGTTGGCAGTGCCAGGATTTCACTGCCATGCTTTAAATCACTAATCCGAAAGAAAAATAAATTAGCGGATGTCACGATAGCGGACCCCAGTAATGTTTTTGTTATGATTAATCCAGGATGTGATGAAATATGGGTAGCAGCAGAAGTGGTTTAAGAAGTCATGATGAGGAACAACGCCTCTCCATGCCGGATATTGTCTACCGATCGTTAATGTTCATTACAGAAAACGCATCGGTAGGCAACTACACCTCAGTAAATCAACTGATCGATAATCTTGAGGACAATCTCGCTCCATTCATTGATAAACCATACACGGATGACATGAAAGCTATCTCACAACTCAGGAAGAAAAAGGCAAACAACTCTTCCGCGCGTGCTTTTATTGCAGCTGACCATAATCGAAAAGTGTACCGCATGAAGCATCAGGCACTTATCAGGCTCGCTTTCCGTCTCGGTTGGCTTGGCCATAGGCAGGGATCGAGCATGACCTCTTACCTGGACGAGATCAGCAATGGAGGCGACAGTGAGTAAATCATTCGACATAGTAACGGGAGTAGTTCGAAAGCGAGTGAACACGGAGGACAAAAGTTCAATGCTGCTCGTTATCGGTGAAATGGGATGTGGAAAGTCCATTTGTGCCGTTTCCTTCGCTTGCAAGGTTGACCCGTCATTTAAAAGCGATCCAAGAATCGTGTTTGACGTGAACGAGTTCCTTGAGAAGTTAAACAATATCGAGAAGGGTCAAGCCATAATCTTCGATGAAGTCGGGGTAGGGGTTGCCGCGCGTGATTTCCAAAAGTTGTCGAATAAGATCATGTCAATAGTTACGCAAATACTCAGGTACAAAAACATCTGCTGCATCTTCACGACACCAAATGCACGTTTTATGGACATCAACCTGCGAGAATCCATGAACGGTATCCTTCACCCTGTCAAAATCGATCGGGAGCATGACATTAACACCTGCGAATACCGAATACTGAAAACAAATATGGATGGGCTTGTCTCAAAAGAGAAGTTCAAATTCTATGATGGGGAACACGGTGAGTCGGCCGAGTTAATCCCGGTAATCCATGTCCCACGTCCTGACCGTGAGATGGAAGCATATTACAAAAAGATCTCATTCGCCATGAAGAGTAAGAAATTGAAGGAGCTGATGGACAGTATCAACGATGAAGCGCCTAACCCTATGGTATTAGAGTCAATACGAAACAAAGCCGACGCACTCTCATTACTGCTTGTAAATATGAAGCGATCGCACACTTGGGATGAACTGGCTACTGCATGCGGTTATTCCGCAAGGCAGTTACAAAATTGGGCGAAAGAGGCACCGGTCGGCAAAGCTGGGCAACGAAAAGCGAAAGCTAACGCCTCAAAGTAGTATACCTAAACCGGAATCGACAGCGGCGAAAGGCGCATATGAGGGAAATTAGTAAGAGTGCTTTTCGTCTTTTGATATCGATTATGCCGATAGATAACGAAGAGAATACGCAATGCATTAGCCGATAACGATAATGATGTTAATAAACTTACCTCATTTATTAACATTTTTAGACAATAAGTTTATATACAAGTAAAACAAATATAAAATGCACGTTGCGAGCGTGCTGTTTTATCAACCTGCAAAAACCAGAAACGGTAGGACTGTTAAGTCATTCAAACCTGCCGTCCGAGGCTAAGGCATAGGCAGCTTGTGGGCGTCAGGCTGCCATATCCTCCTCCCTTTTCACTATGCTGTGACTGCTTCCCTGGTCTCAAGGCTTCTTCCGGTCGCGTTTTCGTACATTGCAGCAAGCTCTGGACAATTCTGCCAGATTGTGCTGTGCGCTACGTTTCCGAAATCCTTTGCTGCCAGGCCCCTGATGTACCCCAGGGTTATCTCGTAATCGTAGTCAGGCTGCTTGCTGAACAGCGGCGCGATCTCCTCTGGAGTATACCCGGCGTTAAGGTATTCACGGACGATGTAAATTCTGGCACTGTGCCCCTCGCTACCGGTTAGCGTCTGCGAAAGTAGCCAGGAGATGATAGGACGGATGCCAGGAGTGCCACCGCATCCGTATTCCACAGATTCGGCTATCACGTAACCAACCCCGTTTTCGTATAGCACCGGCTCGTTGGCCAACGCTTCCTTAATAGTCGTTAACTTTGGTGCATCGGTATTAAATTCCGAAATATCAATCGCCCGATGCGTAATGCTGGTGAAATCACCCACCCCGGTCCACTTTCCAGCAATGAATAATTTCGACCATCCCCCATGCAATTGATGCTTTCCCCAGGGTAATTTAACCTGATTTCCAGAACCTTTTGAGCCAGGTTTGCTTTGCTTCGGATTAATTTCAATATCCGTGACACCGGCTGCCCTGGCTATCGACCGCCCGAACAGCATTGCCAGCTTCGCTTCAACTGGTTTCAGGGATATCCAAATGTGATATGAGGCAGTGCTGCCCGATTTTTCGAGGATATAAGGTATGTTGTGATCATGCAACCAACGAAGGAGCTTGAAAGTCTTTGTCTCGGCTGTATATCGCTTTTTGATGAGCGTAACCCCTGTATCATCGGCCCTCTGGTGAGCGTCGATGTCGAAGCATAGCCATTTAACCATCCCTGCCTCCATTATACACGGCATACCTAAGGTGGTTGTCCCTGCGAAGTGCCTTTCGTATAGCCTATACTGCTCTTTCAAAGGCACGTATGGCGAACGACGCATGGCTACGTAGCCCATTTTGCCATTAATCCACTCCTGTCGATAGTATAAATCGGGCCGTGTCCCGAAAACCTCATGAAGGAAGTCCAGGGAGTTCACGTACGTCAAAGCCGGACTGATCCTGGCCTTCACAATCTGCGCATCTAAATGTTCGAGCCATGCAGCCCAGGATTCAGGAGTGTACCGATCCTCCGGGACTACGTAATCAGCATCAATAGGCATATCCTGGAGCTGGTCGAAGTCGTCTAAAGGATAGTCGTTTGGATAGTTTTTTGGCGTTTCGATCGTTCCGGCATCGGTAGCCACTGCACCCTCTTCCTCTCGACTATTGCATTCGATCTCAAGCGGTCTGCCGTTAGCGTAATCAGAAAAAGACTGGAAGTTTTCCCACTCAAAATCGTGACTGCCCCAACTTTGTACATGTTTTGTAGTGTATCGGGAGAGAAAAATACCGGTATCAGTAGCAAACATTTGATAATATCGGAAAGAGTATTTTTCCAGCCTTTCCCTATATTCATATAATAGGGAAAGCAGCTTTTGAGGTAAGTCCGGTAATTTTATAATGTGGCCAACCGTATGTGGATAATTTGTGTAATATAATAATGGAAGTGATGTACAAACTTGGGGCGCTAACGATTTTTGCTCAAAAACTTCGCACCGGGATTGTTCGACGTTTCCAATATCCATATGCTGTGACCCCAAAAGTTGACTAATATATTTATCAGTTGCGTGCTCAATCCGGGGCCGTGCTATCGCCTTCTTTACTTTCACCGTATACCGATCACGTTTTGCTTTCAAGTCTACGGAAACATCGTACTCAGTGCCCCAGGTTGTGAAATTTTCAACGGTCAGCGCATCGATTCCTAAGCAATAAATGACAGATGGCAGCCCTGACGATGATTTAAAGCGTCCGGTGGTCTGGTATGTGGCCTGATAGATATCGATAATCCTCTTCTTTGCGGACTCCGAAGCGGTTTTCGAGAAAGCATCCATAGTGTGAGCTGGGGTTTCAGCAGCTCCAACGAGTATACCGATGCGGATTTGTTTCCCGTCCTTTTCATAGGTCGTACTTACAGAATCTGCACTGCGGTAATAATCGACAAGCGGTACCGGCACATCTGCTTTTCCTAGCGCCTGCCGAATAATGCTACCCTGCCGGGCGCTGACTGCGATAACCGCGCAGTTTGAAACACCATGCTGCTCGACGATGTTTTTGATAGCATCGACAATGTAATCAAGTCTATCGAGTATGGAATTACGGCCACGGCCGGTCAATCTCCAGGTGTCCGCGATGATAAGTTGACTTCCGCACGAGCCATTTGGATCACCGCGCAACTCCTCAGGGTCGCCGCCGTTATTGAAAAATAAATCCCTCATTTTTCCATTGCTTGCCAGACAAGTGTAACGGAAATCGCTGGGCGTCGCTGACAATAAGAAGCCACGATGATTTCCATCGAGGCGCGACTGCATGAACTTTTTGAAAAGCTCCTCACCACGATAATCAATTGCTACAAGGTCCGCGTATTCGACACTGGCATCCGGGTATATTTGCACGGTTACGTACTCAGCGCATACGACATAAAAAATATGCAGAAGGTCAAGGACTTTTTCCCTTTCCAGAACCAGGCTACCGTTATTGATATCTTCGTACATCCTATGCAACTGGTTGATTATGCTTGCATATGCGCCGATGTTGCCAGGCGCATCCAAGTCCAGCCAGTGTGGATTTTTCACCTTTCCTGTCAATAACTCGCGTCGGTGGCCTGGATTTCCCATCCTTTCCCTTACATTTTGAATGGTTTCAAGCAGCTCTGAACTGTTCAGCAGATCATCAAGGAGCCGAATCACTTCAACAACGTGCCCGTAGCGTCCCCCGTACTTCTTTTCACCTGTGACAAAGCCTTCAAACTCTTCTCCTTCGAGTTCGTAGGAGCCATTAGCCTCTAGCACCGCCCTGTAGATCGATTTGAAATTATAGAGGCAGCTGTTCGTGATATCCATAATCGTTATGCGCTTCGACTCAGGTATCTCATGAGTGTGGCACTCGTCATCGAAAAACACTTTACAGAACTTACGGATCATTCGTAGTCTAAGGCTTCCCCAGGAGAGATTACTCTCGTCCACGATTCCTTGAATCCGGTCTCTCTCTTCGCTGTGCAGTGATGCTTTGAGACTTGCGCGAGTGATCCCGATTCCCTCGATATTCGTCATCTGCATACCGTGGAGTAGGAAATTGTAAGGCGGACATGTTTCGCTCCGGCCACAGGTTTTGCATGTTGGAAAGAAGATCGGTATCCTCTTTTTATCCGGGCACGCTGCAATCTCTGCTTTCACTAGTGGACAATCGAGACTCGTTGGAAGGGTATACAATGGCAGCCCTAGCGGATCGAACTCCGCCCACTCCCTCAACTCTTCACGATCAGTGTATTTCGCAGCGCTTTTCATTACCTCGTTGACGTTTTTTCGAGTTGGTCCGATTAGACAAAACGGAAGCCGAAGGTCCAGCGAGGCAGCGATGAGGCCAGTAGTTGCCCCAGCTTGCAATGTTTTCCGTACCAGTGAAGTTTGTCCTTTTTTAGTATTGTGGAAAACGCGATGAGCAGCCATCTTGGAAGGGTGACGGTTTCCAGTTGCGTCAAGCTGGTAATTGACACCGGATTTGTGTTTGGTCATTGTACCTCATTTCGAGGCATGTAAAAGAGCGAGCGCAGCCTTTATCTACCCAGCGTGCTTATATACACAACAAGGGTGCGATACCGACAGAATCGCTCTTCTGGGCCGCCGAATGGTGCTGATAACACTGGCGGCCTCTACATGCCTTTTTTTCAACGTCTACTGAACCTTTTTCTGCCTATTCATTTCATTGCGTAGTATACGATTAATGAATGTGGACCTTTTCACGTCCCCTCTCATGGAATCGACCCATTGGTATAGATCACCGTCAAAGCTGATTGTTTTTTCAACACATGGCATAAATTTACCTCGACTTGTAGAACAACTTGGAAGTATATAACCCTTCTGAAAATCCATCCTGTACATACCGATTTCCACTGGAGAACACAAGCAAGCCCGATGCTGGACTTCAACAAGACTTCGATAGCGGTAGAATTTAATTTTTCCCCAGAGATGAATGTCTAAAAACAGTAACTGTAGGCGGTATTTTGAACCGCCTTATATACTCCGATCATCGCGCATGCGTGGATTTCCGTTATCGATGGGCGTGATATTGCTTACGGGATGGCTTTGCCTCCTTCTTATTCTCAGGTGTGGCTTCGTCAGCGAGCTTTTTTTTGTACTCTGCAAGCTCGTCCGATGTCATTCCTACCTCTCTATTGGCCTCCTCGATCGCTGAATCCTCTATATGAGAGTTCATTAACCGTGCTCTCCTGGCCTTATCTGCTTTCAACTCCCTCCTGGCTTTCGCATCTGGCTCGTCCTCGATAGCTCTATCCATTAATCCGTTTTCATCGGCAGCTGACATTACCTGGAGGATACCCATTGCAAGTTGAAGCTCCTGTAGCTGCTTTTTCATATCGGCCATTTCTGACCTCTCCACTACATGCCTGGCGGTTTCCGCTCGCAGCACCCGGTTTTCTTCCTCTATCTTCTTATATTCGTCACTGGTCGCCACGTCAAGCTCTTTTTGTATAGTTAAATATGGCACGAATGATGCGTATATGGATTTGAGTTTCTCGACACCGCCATCGATTTCGAGGTCTAGGTATGCATCTTTCGTGGCTCCCAGAGTGTGACCCATAAAGAACTCAACGATATCGCTATCGCATCCTTCACGCTTTAGTGTGCTGTTGAACCACTTGCGCATGTTGTGGCTTCGAATGAGGTTGTACACACCCGGCGCTGAATCCATGCCCGCACGATCCGAAATCTTCCTGTACACTTTAAGTATCGCATCCGGCGTCAGTCGCCTCAGTTCTTCGCGTGCGAGTTTTTCTTTCTCAAGTCTCGCCTTGTAATCATGCTCGGTCTCCGCCTTCCTTTGTGGTTCGCATTCCACTCCCTCTTTCTTCGCTTTCGCTTTCCGTTTTCTATATTCGCTATCGCTTTCGGCTGGCCTCTTCGGGTCACTCTCTTTCAGGTACTCAATGGGTACGTGCTCGGTTATGAATAGATAGCTATCCGGTGTCGTTTTCTGCTTTGCTTGGATATCTTTGTCCACCTGTCGGCCTGTCCGTGTCGGACGATCACGAAGTTCGAGGTATGCTAGTACTGCACGACTCGCCTCTGGAGATAAAAAAGCAATGTAGTCCCGTTGTACTTTTACCCTTCGCATGTCGAGGGTAGTGATCTCGGTTTCAGGATCATAGCCGTCCTGGAAGGCTTTAAGCGTCAGTGTGGATATTTCTGCTGCTCCCATACCGGAAGAGAGACCGGATAACGCGATAGCTTTTTCACGCACTCCACATACAGATAATGCCTGCTGTATGGCTTCTTTATCAGGTACTTTTTTATTTTGCTTTAGTTTGACCGCCTTTATTTTATCCTGAAGGATTGGGACATCGATGTTTCGGTAGCGATAGAATGACTTAACCGCTGCCAGGTAGTGAATTATGGACAAGGGCGCCAGTTCCCTGTTTTCCAGGTAGTTCCTATACCCTCCCAGCATATCGAATATACCCCTCTCGTCCATCAACTTTCCAGCGCGGATATCTGCTTTTGCCTCCTCTAGCAATGTCACGGGTGTCTTGCCAGTGTACTCGGTATAGTGCTGCATGGCCAGCAGATATGTTTTATGTGTATTTGGTTGCTTGCTTCGTAGCCACTGCATAACGATTTCATCATTCTTTAGTTCACGTACTTGCATGTTTGTAGAACTCCTTCATAGGCAATAATGTACCCTATTTTACTTATATTATTGTGATTATGTGTCTCACAACCACTACAGTAGCTATATTGCTTGGTTTGTCCATAAATCCCAGGACTTGGTGCACTTTTTGTCCAATGGGCACATTGCAGCATATCCTAGGAAAGGACAAATACCTGATCCATCTTACTGAAGAGAAGTGTATTAACTGCAAGAAATGTGATAAGGTGTGTCCAATGCAATTGGATGTGCGCAAGAGCCTATCAAAGAGAGATTGCATAAAATGTGGCAGATGCATTGAGGTATGCCCAAAGGATGCTCTTTCATTTGAAAATTGAGGTCATTTACCTCTTTTACTTTTTCTTTATTATTTGATCTTACACCGAACGCTAAACATTTAAAGTTTGAACTCCATGCAAACAATTAAGCAAGGAGAATTAAATGAAATATTCATTCATTTATGTCCTATTAGTCTTTTTTATNNTGTGTATACAGCCCGTAAATGCTTTTACAGCTGTAAGTAATGAAGAGCCTTATACGATCATTGATGGCCTTATAGAAGATGACCTGTATGTTGCTGGTGGCAATGTGATCATAGAAGGTACTGTTATGGGTGACGTAGTTGCTGCCGGTGGTAATGTGATGGTCAAAGGAAACATTACACAGGATCTTATTGTTGCTGCTGGCGAAGTCACCATAGATGGTATTGTAGGTGATGATGTAAGGGCTTTTAGCGGCGCGATCTCCATAAAGGGTAGTGTAGGTGACGATGTCATTGTTGCGGGTGGAGATTTATATCTGGTCGGTGGGAGTTACATCGGTGGTGATCTTGTTATGGGTGTTGGTCAATGCACTCTTTCCGGCAATGTGTCTGGAAATGTTACTGGCTCTGCAGAAACTCTCAATATCTATGGCAAGATCAATCAAAACGTAGATGTTACCATTGCAGACCTGTATGTAGATCCTAATGCAAGTATCCTGGGCGAGTTAAAATACAGTAGTGATTCTGAGTCAAATATTCCGGAAACTGTCAATGCTAGCAACGTGACTTTCCTCTATCAGGAAAAAGAGGAAGATGAAGGGTTTTCTGTATTCTGGTGGGTCATAAAATATCTTTCTATCGTGGTTCTTGGACTTTTATTCCTTACCATCTGGCCAAATCGCACAATACATGTGGCTGAAGGCATTCCAAAAGAACCCATAAAGAACCTGGTAATTGGCCTTGTACTTGTGTTTGCAGCTTTTATTGCTGCGTTTGTCCTGTTTATCAGTCTTATAGGTATGCCACTTAGTATAACATTGATTTTCATAGCTTTCTTCGAACTGTATGCTGCACGTTTTCTTGCTGGTATGTGGATAGGAAATGTGATATTAAGGAAATATAGAAAGCAATCACATCCCTGGATGGATCTGGTCCTTGGTGTATTTGTATTGTTGTTGCTTACCAGTATTCCTGTTATAGGTAGCCTGCTTTATGTTACATTCACACTGATAGCTATCGGAAATATCTATCATGAACAAAGACAGTACTACACAGACCTCAAAAAACTCAATGCACTTTAAACTACCTGAATTTTTTATTCACAAAAGATCAATATGAAACGAATTTGCACAACAGTCGATATTGAAGCATCACCAAGTGATGTATGGGAAATCCTTTCTGACCTCAAAGAATATCAGGACTGGAATCCATTTATAGTAAAGGTATACGGTAAACTGCAAACCGGTGAAAAGCTTGATGTGAGTCTCAAAGTATCTAATCTTATCTTTGATCTCAAGCCTCTGGTACTCAATACAGAGACAAATAAAGAAATACGCTGGAAAGGCCATTTTTTGATAAATGGATTATTTGATGGCGAGCATATATTTAGGATAGAGGAGATGGAAGATGGAAATATACACTTTATAAACTGTGAGAAGTTCACTGGTATGCTGGTACCATTGTTCATGTATCTAATAAAGAGGAATACAGAAAACGGATTCAATGCCATGAATGAACAACTGAAAAAAATGGCTGAAAAGAAAAAAGCAGACGGAGATTCCTGATCTTTCTTTCACACAACCTGCTTTAAAACTTTTCTTACACTAGTCCAGATTCAAGCCTTAATATCATATGATATCCATTGACCGCATCCATTATGGATCCAATATAGT
>DAKU01000038.1 GCA_002508425.1 Methanosarcinaceae archaeon UBA470 | reverse complement strand
AATCCCGACCGGAGCACTAACCTACCTTTCCTGATATCGATTTTTTTAAGTATCTTACAGCATTTTTACCTCCTTTTTTCAGGCTACAGATGTTGTTTTTCACAATTTACAAATATAAAAGACAGTATTATATATGTTTAATTAGCGCATATCGGTTTATATTATCGTTATTGATCTATCTTTTAACTAGTCTCTTAATTTTAGCTTATACAGTATTCAAATACATCGAAAAGTATATTAATACTGTTCTTTATTATACTTCCTCGGTGGAACAGATGGAAAAAACGGAATTAATAGAAGCTTTTATCTTCGATTGTCAAACAAGAGGTCGAACTAAGCACACTCTTGAGAGTTATAGAGGAATTGTAAAAGAGTTCCTTAATCTCTTTCCGGATCCGGGACTTGTAAGTAAGCACGATCTGAGGGATTTCTTGAGCCACTTGCAGAAGAGGGAATTGAAAATAGCCACTCTCAAGACGTGTTTTTCAACACTTAGCACCTTCTATGATTTCCTGATATACGAAGAAATGGCAGAGACAAATCCCATTCTCCCATTCCGGAGAAGATATCTTGATAAACCAATCAAAAATGATCGTAGGCAGCTCTTAAGTGTCAAATCTATGAAACAGCTCATAGGCTCCATTGAACCTATCCGTGAACAAGCCATGCTTCTGACTCTTGCAAAACATGGTGTAAGGCGTGATGAGTATCTATGTCTCAAGGATGAAAACATAGACTTGCGGCGAAATGAAATAATCTACCCCCAAAAAGCTAAGCGTAATAACCGCGTCCTCCCGATAGATGATGAATTGCATGACGTCTTGATGGAATATAAGAGATGGAGGGCAAAACATGAAACTAGTCCATGGTTCTGGGTTACTACATTCGGAGGAGGCAAGATCCACAAGGACTATACAAATGAAGTTCTAGCATATTATGCTGAACCTCTTGGCCTCCATGAACCAAATGGTCCTCTTGAGAAACGCCTCACATGCCACTGCTTCAGGAAATGGTTTACTCACCATCTCTATGCTGCAGGTATGGATGGGACATGCCTCATGATATTAAGAGGCGATAGCTTGAAAGCAAAAGCATGGACAAGGTCATACTTGGAGCCGGATGAGCTGACAGAACAAATCAAAGAAGAATATATAAGATACATTCCGAAGCTATTGTAAAATAAGATTATTGTCTATAATGCCCCAGGTTGAAATATCTAGGGCACAGCCACACAATCTATCTCTCTTTTTTCTATTACTTCTATCCAAGCAGCCCAAAGCCAAAGCACAGTATTGCTGCAGTAGTTAAGGGTAGCAAAAATTGGTATGTTTGATGACCACCCCATTTACGAGCTGAAATAAATAGAGGAAATAGCAAAAACGATACAAGTATGATCACAAGGGCATTGACCGACAAAGACAGCACCATGAAACATTTAGCATCAGCCGCCCCTATTGTCCCTGTCATGTAGAGTATCAAAGAGATAATTACAACTAAAAACGTAGTGTCAAAAGTCCAGAAGGGTAGGGTGACAGAAGTCATTGCCACCCATACCATGTTAGGAACTCGTCTCTCTAATATCCAGATAGACAGCATACAGCAAGATCAGACTAATTACGGAATATAGACATGTAGTCAGATTCATTGCTGCTACTTTCCCTTTTTTGATTTTTCCAAGTGTCCTTCTTCGGTTCACTGATGTTAATGGTTATATTTTTTCCAGGAGAAGCCTTTGTGTTCTTTTGCCTAGATGTTGTCTTCTTCTGTGTGGCCGGCATACTGCCAAAATTACCCGTTGAACCCATAGAAGAGCCAAGTGAGGACTCAAGCCCCTTCATAGACTCACCGAGTTTCTTAGAACGCTCTGCAGCTTTCTCCTTCCCTACATCAGCCTTTGCAAGGGCTCTAGCTTCATCAACTGAAAGGCCTTTTCTCGCGTATGACTTTGCCTTTGTATTGATCTTCTTGTTCTTACCGATCTCAGATAACTTCTTCTTGGCTGCAATTTTGGGAATACAAGATCGTACTCTTAGAACTTGGATCGGACCTGGAAAATTGGCAGCCCCTCCTTTAAATGAAGAATAGTGAGGGAAAACCGGAAGCTAGAGGATAAGTATAGAATGATGAATAATAGATTCTGATTTCCTACTTTCTTTTTTGGAAGTTTGATTGATATTGGAAAATACGGGAAAACCAGATCAATGAACAGCTTCGAAATCAGTGTGGTTACTAGATGTAATCTCACTAAGGCACTCATAAAGTATCTTGAGTAATTAAGAAGAACTAATAATACAGCATCTCTGGAAAACTGTATATGGTCGCCCTTAAAGCTCAAAGTCCTCTATAATTTTTAATATAACTCTATATTGCTTAAGGTACTCAAAACCTTTCTTTTTTAGGCTATAATGTTGCTTACAATCTATTGTGTGGATTTCAACAAATCCTTTCTCGATTAATTCTGTTATATAGTAATCAAATTGACTTGATGACAGGTTGGACTTACGAAGAAGAGGGGTTGGCCTAATGAGATTATCATTTTTACTAATTAGAGATAAAATATCATATATTATCTCTAATCTTTCTCTTCTTTTCATTAAGTACTGACCTCTTTCCAAATAATTATAAATAATGCCATTTGAAAAAGGAACACACAAAGATCAATGAAAAGGCTATGATAAATAGGGTATCCAATCAATTGAATCACGTTTATGGTATAAGACAAAATGAGCAAATTGTAAACAATAAAATGGTTGAATACTTTAGAACTCTGCCTTGTTTTCTTATACATAGTGTAGAAAATGAGAAGGGGGACAAATAGAATAGGTATTCCGATAAAAGGAGCCAGTATAAACCCAAATACCACCATGAATAATATTGCTTTTGTATCGTTTTGTAATATTTCATAAAGCTTAATATGCTTTCTATTGATATCTTCAAAGAAGAAGGTCATAATATAGTTATATAAAAACAAAACTAAACAAATTACCAGAAAATGTACAAGGATTAATTCAGGATGTGGAATGTATGTGTTTTTAATCTGGTCAATTTGTACATTTTTTATTTGGTCAATTCTCAACAAATAGATAAAGAAAAATGAAAACATAAGGGACATAAAAGAATTCTTGAAATATTTCAATCCTTTATATCCCGTTAATTCATAATATTTATTGAGTTTCCGGTAGATAGAACCTAAAACTACCTCAATAATTAATAGAAAAAAAGATGTGGCTAAAATTGTAATTTCAGAAGTGAAATACATAATTATCTTTTTGTATAGTGTTCTACATTAATTGTCTATCTTGAAATATATAGTTAGAGGTTTTGAGCATACATACACAAAACCTCAATCGTTCTTAAGTAAACTTTCACTCATACCTCAAAGCGTCTACAGGTTTCATCTTTGATGCATTGTAAGCAGGGATTATACCTGATACTACACCTATTAAGACAGCTATGGATATCCCTACTACCCATAGATAAGGTGCAACTGACATACTAAGTCCTAGCAGTGGCCCCATTATGTATGTAAGGATTACACTTAATATTATGCCGATAACTCCTCCTACAAGACCTACCATTCCTGAATTGAATACAAATATCATCAATATATCCTTATTCGTAGCTCCAATTGCTTTCATGGTACCGATTTCCTTTGTCTTTTCCATTACAGAAGTGAACATCGTATTAGCAATACCGACTGAACCTACTACTAAGGACACTCCGGCTATAGCTCCGAGGAAGAGGCTCATAGATGACAGCATCTCACTTATACTATCTGCCATTGACAATGAATCTGATACTGTAAAGTCTCTGTCGTCTTCGTTCATTACATTTCTTGATATCATGAGTTTAGTTTCAATTTCTTCTTTTGTTGCCTCTACATTATTTACATCATTTACCTGCACAACAATTGAGTCATAAACCTCATTCTCTGCATCTTCTATTATACCAACAGCTGCATCTATAGGCATATAAATGGCATTATCGTCTTCTCCGTCTGCAAGTATACCTACTACTCGGACGGATTTCCCATTGATTTTAACTATTCTATTCACACTGATCTGATTATCAAAAATTTCATGAGCAACACTATAGCCTATGACTGCAACATTATTGTCTGCCGGATCAAGCATCCTTCCAGATCCCAGCTCATATGTGGACATATACCGCCATACCTGTGGATCAACACCGTTTATGGAGAGACTTGCAGATTCACCCATAAAGTAAACAGTATTATCACTTCCTGATATACGCCCATCGATATAGGAAATATTGCCTATCAGCTTAATAGCTCTTATATCCTTTTTAGTAAGTTCAGCATCTGTAGAGGAACCACCTTCCATCCGGGGTGGTCCCATTGCTGAAGAAGCCTTGCTGTATCCAGGTGTGATAGTAATTGAGGTTAAGTCGAAATCCGACATACGCTCTTCCATGTCTGCGGTCATACTATCGCTAATGGAAATTATAGTTACGACCGAAGCTATGCCTATCACTATTCCTATAATTGTGAGCCAGCTGCGGATCTTACTATGATACAGAATGCTTAAAGCCATGTTCAGATAGCCGCTGGTCTTCATTGTTAATTACCTTCTTTCTTTTTTCCATGTTGTAAAAGTGATCCCAGTTTTTGAACTGCAGCAGGATTTTCACCATGCTTTTTTCTGTAGTACATGACATATCCTGCAAGAGCTACTGCTATCACAATGATGTATACAATTGAGCTTGAGCTTGCTGAATTCTTTTGTACATTAGAATTTGCTGAGGTTGTATTCCCTGAGACCTGAATTGATTTTTCTACAGTATTCCTCTGACCTGCAGAGTCTGTGTATTCTATCAAAACTTTTAGTTCATTGCTGGTTTCTGATGTATTTATGTTTGATTTCCCTTTAGCAGTGCTTTGAGTATCTCCTTCCTTTGCTATTCCAAAAGAGGCAATTGTATAGTCACCTTTTTCCAGATTACCTACAATTGAAGAAGAACTGCCTGATACGGTATAACCATCCTGTTCAGGGATAGATACTTTCACTGAATATGCTTGATTATTGCCTATATTAGCAACTGAGAAAGACATCTCTCCATCGGAATTATCTGAGAATGCAACGTCAAAATCCGTCCCGCCTCCTACAAATACTCCGGCTTTCGTTGAAATTGTACTGATATCTGAGTTATAATCCTCTACCTGAAGGGTAATATTCAATTGATAAAGACCTGGATCTGCATTCACATCAGCCATTACTATATAACTAACAGTTACAGATTGATTGGCAGCAAGATAGCTAATGTATTTGGTATTCGATGAATATACAGGTAAAATCGTTCCTGTGGAATCATCCCAGGATATCTGCATATTCTTCAAGGGGGAAGTTCCAGTATTTGTAACTACAAAATCAAGTTGCTCTTCAGTAGCAAAGTCTATGCTAGACTTGCTTATTGTCACAATTTGAGCGTATTCCTTACCTCTGACTTCAATATTCAGTGTAGTTGTTTTAGTTGAACCACTTGAATCAGTAGTAACAACGTCCAGCTCATATGTGCCTGCTGGCACGTCAGTGTCTACCTTCAGCTTCAACTTTACTGTTGCAGCTTCATCGTCATCCTGCCTGGCATTGAGGTAGGGTATTGTTTTAGTCAATGATTCGCCATTTACCTGTGAAAATGGATATTCCGGTTGTGCGGTCAGGACGATGTTTTTAAGATTCTCATTTCCAAAGTTCTGTACACTAAGAGTAAGTTCAACTGTTTCACCTGGTCTTGCAGGGTTTGGAGTTTGGCTCATGATAGCTACACTTACTCCTGAAGCATCCACGGAACTACTTGCTGCAGCAGCAGTTGCTATGGGGAGTAACATCAAAAGTATGAATATCAACAGTTTTTTCATTCTAGTCACCTTAATTGTTTTTTCTTTCCTCTATTGATTCTACTAGTCCATCCTTGATGTGAAAGACTCGTTCAGCGTATCTGACAAGACTCATATCGTGTGTTACAATGATAATCGTCTTTCCTTCTTTCTTATGCAGATTACTCAAGAAATCAAGAATGTAGGTTCCTGTTTTGCTATCGAGGTTACCTGTGGGTTCATCAGCTAGTATAATCTCAGGGTCAACGGCTAGTGATCTAGCAATTGCAACTCTCTGTCTCTGGCCACCAGACAATTGTGATGGTAGATTACGCGCTTTATGTTCCAAGCCTACCATCTCTAATAGCTTAGTGGCTTTTTCCATAGCAAAAGAAGAATCTGCTTCCTGGAATTCTAAAGGAAGCATTACATTTTCTAGTGTGTTTAAAGTGGGTAGCAGGTTGAACTGCTGGAAAATGAAACCTATCATTTTACCTCTAATGATTGCAAGTTCAGATTCACCAAGCTGTGAGATATCTTTTCCATTGAGAAAAACAGTGCCTTTACTTGGTATATCAAGGCAGCCTAGCAGGTTCATCAAAGTACTTTTCCCACTACCACTTGGACCCAGTATGATCACAAACTCGCCTTTTGATATAGTTAGATCAATACCCTTCAAAGCAGCGAATTCAGTTTCTCCCATCTGGTAGATCTTCCAGACATCCTCCAGTTTAAGGAGTGTAGAAGAATTAGTATTGTTATTCAAATCTTCATCTAAATTATCAACCATAAGGAAATCTCCTTATTTTATTTATAATCTGGAAGAAACAGATGGAGATGGAACTTGCTCTGTACTATTGGACAAGCTTTTCACCATATTCCATACTAATAGATTGAATCGCCTTTTATCAAGGGCAGTATAATTTTTTAACCCGTAACTTTTTTTCACAATATCTCTCCATTATATACCACTAATCTACTTTTTAGTCAATCTCCTAAAGGAGGCATCCACAGGAGAGTGAAATACCTCCTATTCCCTCCTTTTAGTGGTGCCACTCATAGGAGTTTGGGATAGCTGTGTTGGGTGGTACCTCACATCTTTTTTGATGAAAGGCAATCCATACATTGTTAAAATGGTTATAAATCAAAAGTGGAGATTAGCTCCACATTGTGACAATTATGGGACTGTGAGGGTATTGAGTCAATAGATGCCTTTTTTGCTACTAATAGCAAAACTTTCAAAATAACTTTTTGACTCTGCTGACAAGAAGTATAGAAAGAACTGGGAACAAGAATGACGAAAAACAGAGAAATTAAAGTCCGGTTTCTTTTTACACAGGTTGTTCTAAGTGCATGAAGAGACTGGGCTTAATATAGTTATGAAAAGAGAAACAATATAAAAATTACAGTAAGTATATATAATTCAAAATATGTATCACCATGATGACCTCCGCAGCTAAGCACAAAATTCTCATTGTTGACGATGCAGAAACAAATGTGAACGTAATAACAGATTATCTTTCTGAGGATTATGATGTGATTAGTGCGAGCAATGGAAATGATGCACTTGAACTTGTAAAAACTGAAAAGCCGGATTTAATACTACTTGACGTTATCATGCCGGTGCTTAATGGTTTTCAAGTATGCAAGATAATCAAACATGATTATAAAATGGATTTTATACCTGTTGTAATGCTTACAGCATTAAAATCCAAAGAAGACCATCACAAGGGAATTGAGGTTGGAGCGGATGATTTCCTTAAAAAACCTGTAGGACAGTTCGAACTTGAAAAGAAGATTAAATCTCTTTTGAGGATCAAGGACCAACATGACTCACTACTAAGAGATCTTAATAAAGCATATGACTATCTTGATTACGTTGGTGTGCTGATTGCAGTTCTTGATAAAGACTATAAACTTGTCCATGTCAATAAAAAAGGTGCTGAACTTCTCGGGTACAAAAGAAAAAATATTATAAATAGACCATGGATTGACCTGTTTGTATCCGATGACCACATGGATCATGTAACAGAAACCTATGATAACCTCCAGAAAGGATTGATCAAACCATACGAATACCATGAGTATACGATTATTACAATTACTGGAAAACAGAGACTGTATAAATGGTATGATTCCCCACTGACCGATGAAAACGGTAAAATTTACGGAATCGTTATCTCAGGAGAAGACATCACCGATAAAAGGAAAGCGGAAATAAAATTACAGGAATATGCAGATCAATTGAAGCGCTCCAATGATCTAAAAGATCTCTTTACAGATATTTTGCGTCATGATCTTATCAATCCTGCAGGCCTTATCAAGTCGTTTACAGAATTCCTTGAAGACACAGAGCTCGATGAAAAACAAAAGCATATGCTAACAAACATCAAAAAATCCAATCTGAAACTTATCGAGCTTATTGAGGATGCTGCTCATCTTGCAAAAGTTGAATCAATTGATAAAATTGAATTAAGCAGAGTTGACCTGGAACCGATGTTAAAAGATTGTACAAACTATTACTCACTGGATATGAAAAATAAAGGGATCAGTGTTGATTTCCTATTTAAGGGAGCGTGTCCAGCTCTGGCCAATCCGATTATTGAAAGAATATTCAGCAATCTTATATCAAATGCTATTAAATACAGTAATACTAACACTGTTATAAAAATTACTATCGAAGATCTGGATGAAAAGTGGAAGATTGGAATAATTGATCAAGGTGATGGTATACCAGATAAAGATAAAGATGTGGTCTTTGAGCGTTTCAAGCGCCTTCACAGAGATAACATTCGTGGCAGTGGTATTGGACTTGCCATTGTGAAACGCATTGCAGATCTGCATAACGAACGTATATGGGTAGCTGACAATCCGGAAGGAAAAGGTAGTATATTCTGGCTTACTCTAAAAAAAGCACAATAAGAGAAAAAGGTAAATCGAGTAGATCTACCTTGCAGAATTAGTTGTTCTTAATAAGGAATGAGATGAAATCTGGACTTAGACGGGTCTCTCTTATCATCTTATCAGCGATATCTTCTTCCTGCATTCCATCTAGACGGTACTGCTTTATGCGATCATACACATTTGGGGATACCTCGGAGTATTCATTGATGTCCTTTCGGTGACCCCACACATCGCCCTCAAGTAGTTCAATACCCTGCATTTTAAGGTACATCGTTGCAGAGGTGGATATAGTTCTCTTGTAAGAGGTTGGAATGTGGAGTGCTTTAACCCCTGGACATTTCATTATAAGTGAAAAAATGTCTGTATTAGATGGTCTAAATGCAAGGTGCACTATCTCTTCATTTGGACTCAATGCATCAATTTCTTCTTTGGAGCTGACAATTCTTATTTTCATCTCTTTATACCTCTATATATCAAAAGGATCACAAAATAGATTTTCCACGTAAAATATTTTATAACCGATTTTGCAGGTACATTCCGACTAATCTATTTAAAGTTTATTGTGGTCGTGGGCGATTAATCTAGTGTAGAAGTTAGGAATATAGATTGAAACTCAAAGATATATGCAAATTGCCCTGCTGTTTTACCCTAAAACAACAACATTTCCTTCTCTTTCCTGGCAGTTCTCCCGGGAATTTGGGACTAAAAAAGCTAAATATCTTGCTGTTTTATTAAAACAACATGTTACAAAAAGAGCCTATCTTAGTCAATGGAACTCGAGTCTTGGGACCATTTGAGAGCGATATACTAAGATCATCTATTTCCAAGAATTACCTGCAAACTATATATGATGTGTGCCTGTGGTCCGGAATGAGATATGTAGAGGTCCAACGGTTCTATGATCATCCTGAATGGTGGATGACTTCACGTAAGTGCATACACTTACCAGAGGAAGCACAAAAGAAGGTCAAAAGGAAACAGCTAGAGAGGTATGTTCATCCAATACCTGCACAGCTAGAAAGTGTGTTAAGTTACTTCCATGCTAACCCCAAGCCTCCATCTTTGCAAGCCTGGAACCAGAACCTTGAGAGGTGGTCTGAGAAATCAGGCCTCAACTCCATAGGGATAAGTGCAAAAAGTACCCGGAAAAGCATAGAGAGCTGGATGATCTCTGCAGGAGTACCTTTGCATGTGGTATGTTTACGCCAGGGACACGACAGTTTAACATCTATGCAGCATTACCAAGGCCTGCCATTCACTGAGGACGAGCAAGGGGAGATTAGGAGGAGATTAGCAGGGTGGATATAAATTTTGCAATGGTAAATAATACAAAAATATTTCTATTTCTTATTCAACCAAGAAGAAATATTATAGAACTTTGAGCAGGTAAAATAGAACGAGATAAATATGTCTCATCCGGGAGTTTCGTCGCCCGGATGAACCTTAAATTATTTTATGCTCATTTGTTTCTAATGTACTTTGCCACCAGCTCCTGCATGCTTGAAGCCATGTCAGTCAGTTCCTGTGCATTTTTTGCCAGTTCTTGAATGGCTGCATTTTGCTGTTCTACTCCAGCTGAAGCTTCCTGTGTTCCAGCAGCTGCTTCCTGGGAAATAGATGCTACTTCTTCCACAGAAGAAGTGATCTCTTCTATAGATGCTGACTGCTCTTCTGCAGCAGCCGCAATCTCTTGGACCATTAGGGCAATATTATTCCCTGCTTCCACTACACTCTGCATGCTTTTTATGGCTTCATTGAGTGCTGAAGAACCATTCATAACTTCTTCTGAGCTTTTGTGTATGGATTCAACTGCATTGCTTGTGCCGGCCTGCATATCGTGAATAAGGCCAGAGATCTGTTTGGCAGCGTGACCTGAATCTTCTGCTAGCTTGCGGACCTCATCCGCAACAACTGCAAAACCTCTTCCATGTTCCCCTGCGCGTGCGGCTTCTATAGCGGCGTTAAGGGCAAGCAAGTTTGTTTGATCTGCGATGCTTGTGATCAGGCTTACTATTTCACTAATTTCTATGGACTTCTTATCTAAATCCTTTATCACCTCGCCTGCTTTTTCTTCAGCCTTTTGAATATCTTCCATCTTTGTAATAAGAGCTTGAGTGGATACTTCCATAGACTTAATTATATTATTGGATTGGGCTGCAGTCTCTGCGGCTTTCTGTGAATTAGAAGCAACATCCTGGACAGTTTTTGTCATGTCAGTCATGGCGTGTGCAACCTCTTCTGTTTTGTAAGATTGAGTCTGTGAACCATTTGCAAGCTCATTTACGGACTGAGATATCTGCTCAGATGATGACGTCATTTCT
This sequence comes from Methanosarcinaceae archaeon UBA470, assembly GCA_002508425.1. Classification (GTDB taxonomy): domain Archaea; phylum Halobacteriota; class Methanosarcinia; order Methanosarcinales; family Methanosarcinaceae; genus Methanomethylovorans. Next base: position 3,973 of record DAKU01000038.1, on the reverse strand, counting down.
TCTATTGAAGTAGAGATAGTTTCTGCAGTCTGAGCTACACTATTTGCATTGACACTGATTACACTGATAACATCTGTGAGGGATTTTAGGATCTCGTTCAGTCCTGTAGGTATAGAGACAAAATCCACACCCACATCAGTACTTGCCCTAGTGTCTATCTTTCCTTCAAGAGCGTCAGATGATATCTGCTTGAAATCCTTAACCATGCTATTAATTCCGCCAGCTATGGATCTATTAATTAGCAATGCAAAAGCAGAACCTAGAATAATGAACACGGCAACAACGCCGATAATACCATTGCGGATGGCAACAACAGGAGCTTCGAACTCATCTATATATGTACCGGATGCAATTATCCAATCGGCAGGTTCATAGTAAGCATAACTCATCATTTTGTCTCTACCCTGCCAGTTGTATACGATTTCTCCTTCTTTGTTTGCAATCATTTCTTTTGCAAAATCTTCCATAGCAGGTGTTTCACCTTCTTTGGTGGGGTGGATTATCAGTTTTCCTGTGGAATCCAATACATACATATACCCAGTCTCACCAAATTGAATCTCGTTCATTTGTTCTTTAATAATGAGGCGATAGTGCTCTTCTGGAAGACCGGCAAATAGGATGCCTATAACATTCCCGGAAGCATCCGCTATTGGTTCGTAGGTACCTAAATAGGTCTCACCAAGTACATCAGCTCTTCCTTCATATGTTTGTCTGTTTTGTACAACCGTATCATAAACTGTATCGGATACACTAGTTCCCACAAGACGGTTTCCATTTGAGTCAACTACTGTTGTAGATATACGAGTAGCTGTATCACCATTAACCTGAAAAACTGTCACTTCTCCTTCAGTTTCTTTTTTAATTTCGTCAACAATGTTATAATTGTCATTGACAATATAATTCCCAAACATCAGTTTGCCATCAGATACTTTAGGGTCACCGAGTAAATAGAAAGTACTAGTAGCTACACCCATATTAGATTCAAGATTTTCTTCACCTACAGAAAAAACAGCGCTAATATACTCTTTTTCCATTTTGACTTGTTCATTCAGTCTTTCGTTTAGTTGTGCCTGAATAGCACTTGATGTTTTTTCATATGCATAAAACCCTACAATAGTTGCAGGCAATATGGTCAAGATTAATGCCATTGCAATAATCTTGCGACTGATAGGTATATTTTTAAAATCCATTGCACTCACTTTTTTCATTATTTTTTGCAGTCAATTATCTAGCACAAGCGTTCACACAATTTATATATTTATAAAATATATAAACACATATATGTATTTGCTGCTATAATATGATGAATACATATTCCATGACCATTTTCACAGGATCAAAAGTTTAGTAAATGAGAAATCCAAAGTATAGATATAATGAAACTGCAAGTTGTGAGACATAAATTTATGAAAGATAAGAGAACTAGTCAATTAGTAAAATGATCTTGAGTTCTTCTATTATTAAGGAGTCATTAGTTAGCTCCTTTGTTTATCTCAGTATAGACATAGTCGGCAAGCATATTAAAAGCGGCCTTGTTTTGCAGGACTGCTGCAAGTAAGATCATCTCCCTTGCTTTTAGATATTCTTCTTGTGTTGCATTGTGCTTTTTAGCTGCTTCGTTCAAGGAGTTAAGCAGCTTCATAGAGGATATCAATGCTCTTATTGCTGTCAACAAAAAGATAAAGTGACCTCTGGTCTTTAATGAACTGCTTGATGAATTCGGTCTTCCCTACTCTTCTCTTTCCTGTAATCACTAAAAAGGAGGGAGTACTCTCTTTAACCAGTCGCATGAGTGCCAGTTCTTTTTCCCGGTTGTAGAATTGTATAATCATTATTTTTGTAATCATTATATCTATAATCACTTGCTGGATCCCTGTGGACTCTGAGAAAAAGAAGCATAAGATCGAGCCGGTCCTGAATGAATTCCAGCGAGACATGTGGTTTCAGATCAGATCTTGTGATTTTCCTTGAATTTCCAGAACCTATAAATAATACTAAACTAAATCATAATTAATATGTTCCGTAATTTCATTAACCGAACTCAAGAGCTTGAATATTTGAACAAGGAATACAGTTCAGGAAATTTCTCTTTCACGGTGATCTATGGTCGCAGGCGGGTTGGAAAGACAGAACTGATTCAGCATTTCGTACAGGACAAGCCACATATTTATTTCTTGGCGGATATGAGGGGTACGCAGTCCAATGCTCTCAGGTTCAGGAAAAGAGCTTCAAACCTGTTCGATAATGTTGAGCCTGCTGCTGACACTTTTGATGATGTGTTCGAATACATCCGAAAGCAGTGGAAAACTGAACAAAAGCTTGTCATAGTAATAGATGAGTTTTCTTATCTGGCACAGGTAGATGAATCCATACCGTCTGTATTCCAGCTTATAGTTGATGAAATTTTAAAAGGCGGGTCTTTCCATCTGATACTCTGTGGTTCTTCTATTTCCATGATGGAAAAAACTACACTTGCTCATTCCAGCCCGTTGTATGGCAGGAGAACGGGCCAGATGCAAGTCATGCCTCTGCTTTTACAGCATATGCAGGGTTTTTTCCCGGGCTTTGAAGCAGACGAGCTTATGCGGATATATGGAGCAACTGGAGGTATTCCTTTTTATCTCAGGTTCTTTGATCCGGATAAAAACTTTTACGAGAATGTGGAGCATGCAATATTCTCAAAAGAAGCTGTGCTCTATGCTGAAGGTGATTTTCTTCTTCGTGAGGAACTAAGAGAGCCTGCTACCTACATGAATATCCTCTATTCCATTTCCAAAGGTGCAACCAGGGCAGGAGAAATTGCTGCAGGAGCATTTTTGGAAACCAAGGATCTGTCTTATTATCTTGATACGCTCATGAAGCTTGGATTCGTGAGAAAAGAACATCCAGTGGCAGAGAAGTTGTCTACCCGTAAGACCATTTATTCAATAGATGATCCTTTCTTACGCTTCTGGTTCCGGTATGTACTGGTCCACAGGGATTCCATTGAGGCAGGTGATGCATCATCTGTTATAGAAGACCTTGATAAGAGCTATGACCGCTATCTAGGAGAGACTTTTGAGCAGGTGGGGAAAGAAATGCTCATATCCCTCAACTTGCAGGATAAGCTTCCCTTCAGGTTCAGATCTATAGGCAGGCAGTGGGGTAAGATCCCTAATATGCCAAAAGGGAAAAATGACTATGAAATAGACATAGTCGCTCTGGATCAGGATTCAAAGAACATCCTTTTCTGTGAATGCAAATGGCAGAAACAGAAAACAGATGCTGATGTTTACTTCAGCCTTAAGGAGAAAGCAGCTCATGTAAAATGGTTCCTGGAGAGGAACGAGCATTTTGCCCTTATCAGCAGATCCGGTTTCACGAAAAGGATGCATGAGATAGCGGAAAAAGAAAATGTTTTGCTGCTGACGTTGGAAGGTTATCTCAGTCGGGGATGAATAAGGAATAGATTATCTTTTCAAGCTTTCGTTATGTGTCATTGGTATGGTCAAATTTCATACATTCATTGTTCTTCTAAAGTAAACGGTTCGACTATCGAGATCATATGACCAAGTTTAAATAAATAATCAGGGAGTTTGATCTAATAGAACAGTGGGGCAGTGGTTTTCGTCGTATTCTGAAGGATGCTGAAGAGCTTGGACTTCCCCAACCAGAGATCATTGAAATTGGAATGAGGGTGAGGTTCATTGTCTATCTGGCAGAATCTATTGAGCTTGAAACAAGCGACTCAGTCACAGATTATGAAAAACTGCGGTCCAAGTCACGGCCGGAGTCGGAACTAGAATCACAACTTGCAGCCAAAGTACTTGATCTTCTTATGGAAAGCGATGCAGGAATGGCTGCACTTGCTTCTGGATTAGGTCACAGGACCATATCAGGAGAGCTTAAGAAACAGACCAAGAACCTTATGGAACTCGGTTACATCGAAATGACCATACCTGACAAACCTCGTAGCAGCAAGCAGAAATACCAC
>DAKU01000097.1 GCA_002508425.1 Methanosarcinaceae archaeon UBA470 | reverse complement strand
AGGTAATCTACAAAAGCTACAGGTTCAGCACCAATTGCCAGTATGTCATTGACATTCATGGCAATACAGTCTATTCCAACTGTATCCCATTTTTTAATTGCGTTTGCAATGAGGACTTTTGAACCGACTCCATCAGTTGTCATTGCAAGTGCATATTCGCCAAAATCCAGCAGACCTGCATAATGGCCTATATTTGTCAGCGGAGCGCCTAGACCTTTGCGAACATAGGTCATTTTACTGGTAAGAGCCTTTATGGTGCTCTCCTCTTTTTTAATATCCACGCCAGATTCTGCGTATGTGAGATGCTTTTTACTCATTGACAACCCTCAGTAAATTCACGATGTAATGCCCTCACGGCATTAATTGCATCCTTTGAGCTAACAGCAAAGGATATGTTGTGCTGTGATGAGCCCTGGCTTATCATTATCACATTTACCTTCTCTTTGCCTAGTATACCAAAGACCCTGCCAGCAACTCCTGGAGTGCCATCCATACCCGCACCCACGACTGCTACAGCACATATATCACGGTCATAAATAACATCTCCTACTACATCTCTGTTGAATTCGGAGTGTACAGCATTGACCGCAGTTTCCAGTTGCTCTTCCATAACAACCAGGGACATATTTGCTTCTGAAGAGCCCTGGCTAATCATAATTATATTTACTCCCGCTTTTGCAAGGCTTGTGAACACTCTGGCAGCTGTGCCGATAGTACCCATCATGCCAGCACCACAAATATTTATCAAGGCCACGTTTTTGATAAGTGTCACGGCCTTTACCACATCCTGGCTTGGTACCTGGTCAGCTACTATAAGAGTACCTTCAAAGGTGGGCTCAAAAGTATTTTTCACTCTTACTGGTATCCTGTGTTTTATAGCTGGCTCTATTGTCCTGGGGTGCAGTACCTTTGCACCAAAATATGAGAGCTCCATAGCTTCGATATATGATATCTGGGCCAAAGGCTTTGCTTCAGGCACTATTTTTGGATCAGAGGTCATTATTCCATGCACTTCTTTCCACAACCATATTTCATCGGCATGGACCGCTGCTCCAATTATTGAGGCTGAGAAGTCAGAACCGCTTCTTCCAAGAGTTGTAATAATTCCTGTCTCGTTCTCTGCAATGAAACCAGTGACAACAGTTACTATTGAACAGTCAAGTAATGGAGATAATCTTTCATTAATTAAGTCATAGGTTTTTTCAAGGGGGCGTGCATTCCCATAATTGTCGTCTGTGACAATACCAGCGCTTCCACCGGTAAACCATTCTGAATCAATGCCCAGAGATCTGATGGAACCACTTACTATGGGTGCAGCAAGCCTTTCTCCATAAGAAGAAATATAATCTCTGGAACGCGGAGTAAGTTCTCCGAGATAACATATGCCTATCAGAGCTTTTTCCAGTTCATCTAACCGCAGATCTATTACCTCTATAGTTTCGGAGATAATAATTTCGTCATCTATGGCAGCATGTATAGCATCATAATGCTTTTTAGTGATATCCGCTATAAATTCCTTGACTTGAGAGACCTTACTGTTCTTTGAAACATCTTTTGCTGTTCCCAAAAGACCATCTGTAATGCCACCAAGTGCGGATGTGACTGCAATAAGCTTGTCACCTTTGTCATGGAAGCCTTTCAGAAGCGTAGCAACATGACGGATCTTTTCCCCATTTGCTACGGAGGTACCACCAAATTTCATTACGATTTTCATATTCATATCACATTTTCTGCGGTTATGGATTGCACTATAAAGAAGATGGTGCGATATAAAGATTATGAATCTATTCAAAAACCAGGCAAAATATATCTTTTGATCTCAGCCGAACTTCCAGATCGCAAATCCTGTTATTATGATCACTAAGAATAGTATTGGCATGAAACTGTTTGTATTCACTTGATCAGTTCCAGTATCATTTCCTTCATTTATGGATGATGTGGAATTCTGTGTACTTTCTGCAACACTGGTGGCGTTAATACCGTCCTTATTATCGCTGCTATCAGGTATTGACATCAAGGGCAGTGTCTCATTACTTTTATTTTCGGATGTATTTCCTGATAGTTTTTTAGTTTCATCTTCTTCTAAGTCTGGTCTCTGGGTTACATCCTTAAGGATCACAGTGGAACCAGTTGAAGATTCAAAAAATTTACTCACCCTTGCTATGAATATGGTCCTTGTGCTATCGCCCTCTGTTTTGGAGTAGCTGAATATATCATCAATTTCAAGTTCTTCTTTCTTCAGCGATTTACCATCTTTGCTCAATTCAAGTATCACTGAATCATCTTCCATATCACTTGCATCCAGTGTATAGCCTTCATCAAGGGAAAGTGTTTCTTCTACCTTCACAGATCTTGAAGAGTCCAATGTAAGGAAATCATCATCATCCTGCTCAGGATCGAGGAACTGTTCTATTTCCATCTCCACGGAGATGGAATCATCCTTTTCATCAAAATCCACCGGTGTGATCCTGATTACTACATAGTCGATCTCTTCATCTTCTTTGTCATCATCCACTTCTTTTATAGTGATTATGTACTCAAAGGGGCTATCTTCATCTCCAAAGGCATCTCCTACCTCTATTTCTTTGCCATTGTGGTACACTTTTACTAGTACATCCCCAGAGTCTTCATTGGCATCGACAAGCTTGAATGAATAACCTTGCTCCAACTGTACAATATCGCCTGCAGTCAGAGTATCCTCTGAGTAATATATCAGTGCTTTTTCCTCCTCAGTGGCGCAATGTACTGGAGAAGATAGCAGAAACATCATTACAATTGCACAGATGAACACAAAACGTATATATCCCATAGGAACCACTATCATAAGAGTTAAGGCATGCTACATGCGATTGCATGCTTGTTTCTTCTATTAGTTGATTAGTCTGTCGGTTTTAAAAATTCCAGGTGTGTATCATGAAGTATGTAATACTGATTGGAGATGGTATGGCAGATGAACCCCTTGCTGAACTGGGGGGGAAAACTGTACTCCAGAAGGCAAAAACACCCAATATGGACTACATTGCTGCTCAAGGGAGAGCAGGATTAGCCCAGACTGTTCCTGAAGGTATGCATCCTGGAAGTGATGTTGCCAACATGTCCATTGTAGGATATGATCCTAAAAAGTATTACTCAGGTCGGGCTCCCCTTGAAGCTGCCAGTATGGGTATTCAACTGGATGCTGATGATGTGGCTTTCAGATGTAACCTTATTACCATAGAGAATGGTTTAATCGCTGACTACAGTTCTGGCCATATTTCCAGCGAAGAGGCCAGTGAACTAATAAAGTCTGTAGATGCAAAGTTAGGCAAAGACGGGGTGAGTTTCCATCCCGGTATCAGCTACAGGCACCTTATGGTAACAAAGAATAACTTTGGTGCAAAGAC
>DAKU01000015.1:4035-4173 GCA_002508425.1 Methanosarcinaceae archaeon UBA470 | reverse complement strand
ATTGAACCTCACGGTGCTGTTGGTATAAAAGGATTGACTGATTACAGGACTAAAACTCAGGACAATACTCTTGCTGTCACTCTTGAAACTGCCCATCCGGCAAAGTTTCCGGGAGAAGTAGAATCAGTAACAGGTATA
>DAKU01000015.1:0-3946 GCA_002508425.1 Methanosarcinaceae archaeon UBA470 | reverse complement strand
GGTGGCAGTTTGTAGTACTGAACAAATGAAGGTGTTATTTTTTTTATCATGGAGAATACTTTCCAGACAGGGTTATCAGTCACGATGTCTTCAACCCCATAAAATATTGTTTTTTCTTTAATCCCGGCAGTTTTTAAAATCTCTGCCACATCTATAACTTCCATGTAACCCATATCTATCTCAAACACTTTCAATCCCGNNATGATGTTATCTTCATAGATTATTTCGTTCTCGAACATCGTATGCGGGATATATTGGGGGATAAGACTGACATTCCTTGCAAAGAAAAGAGCTGTACCCCTAATCTTATTTGTACTTTCATACCTTTGCCTGTATGTTTGCAGAAAATCATTCAAACGCATTGGCTTTAGTGACTGATATAGCCTCTTTTGGCCTGAAGTATATATCATTATCATACTGAATATAAAAGATGCTATGGTAATGGACCATATGCCCCCATGTGGGATTTTATAAAAATTCGAGATGAGAAATACAAAGTCAACAACAGTCACTAATACCGAAACTATTGCCTTCGTCCAATCTTTCCTCAAGCCGAATATCATAGTCATCATTATACCTGTGATAGCCATACTTCCGGTAACAGTTAGACCATAAGCTGCAGCAAGTTTATTTGATTCCTTAAATTCGTACATGACAACTAGCACAGAAATTAGAAGCAACCAGTTAACTACACTTATGTATATTTGTGATTTCATCTCGTCCGATGTATAATCGATCTTAAACATAGGCGCTATTCTGGTAGTGATGCCCTGATACACGATAGAGAACATACCGCTGATCATGGCTTGTGAAGCAATGACAGTAGCGATGATACTCAGGATCAAAAATGGTATGTAGATGAAATGTGCTTGCTGGTATATCATCTCAAAGAGTATGTTTTTTGATCCGGGATTCCTTATCAGGAATGCTCCCTGTCCCAGATAGTTTAGCACCAGTGCAACAAATACAAGTCTCCAGGCCTTGATGATAGGTTCTCTTCCCAAATGACCCATATCCGCATACAGTGCTTCACCGCCAGTGGCACACAGGATCACTTCAGACAATACAAAGAATCCTGCTAATCCGTTGTGTAAAAGAAAATCAATGCCATAATAGGGATTTATGGCTTTGATTACAGATGGAGTATAGATTATTGAAGCAATACCTGAAAGGACAAGCAAAGAAAACCATAGAACCATAAGGGGTCCAAACATCCATGCGATTTTTTCAGTGCCTTTCTTCTGTATTGAAAAGAGAGCTATTGCGATAATTGCTGCAATTGTAATAAGAGTTCCCTGACTTATTGTTTCTAATCCGGGAATTATTCGCAGTCCTTCCACTGCACTTAATATACTTATGGCAGGCGTGATCACGCCATCCCCTAAAAGAAAAGAAATACCAACATATGATAGTATCGTTATTATAGTTACTTTTCTTCCCGATTTCAAGAGAGGAACAAGTAATTCTTTTAATACAATCGTTCCTCCTTCTCCTTTTTTTCCAAGGCTCATAGCAAGCCAGGAATATTCTATAGTCACAAGTATAATCAGCGTCCAAACAATCAAAGACAGGATTCCGATTACATGAGAATATGTAACAGGCGTAATAAAAAATATGACTGCAAGTGTGTATATAGGACTNNAATTAATTATTCCTCTGGTTTCACTTTTGTCCAACACTAATCCGTCTCCTGTTTAAAGCTTTATATCTGGTTTTATTTGAAACAAACTCGCTTTTATACCTTGATCGGCAAAACTACAAATGGGATTCCATCCTTGTACAGTTTTCTTTGTGACGCGAAGACTGTATAGTTGTGTAACCATCTCGTGATCATTGAATCATCCGGGAATACGATCTGTCCGCCAAAGAATACGGCATTGGGGTATTTCTCCAAAATGGCTGGCGCTAGTTTTGTGATCTCTTCAACAACATCAGTGCCCACTGAAGTAAAACTGTCTGCATGATATCCATAGGATGTGATCAACTTCACATACTTGTCTACTCCCTCACTTACCTCATCTTGGAGTCTTTGGATCTCTTCTACTCCTTTGAACACACCAGCATCTATCACACCAATTTGTATAAACACATAGTTTTTGTAGGTACGGTCAAACAGCTTGAATATGCTGGACAAAGCCTGAATTCCCAAACCGTTATAACCGTTTACAAGCAGTACTGCAGTCTTTTCTTGCATATCGGCCTTATTAGGTGTATCATTTTTGATGATGTCCATGCAGTGTGGAGAAATAATGAACTTGGCATTCAGTTCTTTGATTAAAACTGATGCAGAGTCATAATGACGCCTTATAAGGACTACCACTCCAACAAAGGCTCCAATAATAAGGAGTGTTACCCATCCCCCTTCATGGAACTTAACAACTATAACTGACATTAATATCAAAAATGTCAAAATCAAACCTATACTATTGATGATAAATTTTCTCTTCCAGTCTTTGATTTCCTTTTTTACCTTCCACCAATGGCGAACCATTCCTGCCTGGGATAGAATAAATGTTATGAAAACTGCTATGCTGTAAAGTACGATAAGGAGCTTGACTGAGCCTTGGGTAAGGAAGACCATGGCCAAAGCTGAAATTCCCATTATTAGGACACCATTTTGTGTCACAAGTCTGTCACTTAGGGTTGCAAATCTGGTAGGTACCCATCTGTCCAATGCCATATTTGCCAGGACCCTTGGACCATCTAAAAATCCGGTCTGAGCTGCTACAAACAAAAGTCCTGCTTCTGATATAAGAGTCGCAACTACAAAATAGTGACCAAAAGGTCCCCAGGAGCTCGTAATACTTTCAAATAGGATGGCATTCAAAGTTTTCCCAGGTATGGGGGATACATTGTACAGTATATACGTAAGCATTAGTCCTGCTGCCATGAATGCAAGTGAAATTGCCATGAGGCGCATGGTTCTCTTTGCTGTTTTTACTTTTGGGTCTCTCATCGCTGGTACTGCATTACTTACAGCTTCAATTCCAGTATATGTACCCGCACCCATGCTGTATGAATGTAAGATAATAAAAAGTAATCCTGAAAGGCCTGCTCCCGACAGTACACTTTTGACATCAGTAGTTGTAGCACTTACTACTGTTGGCACGATTGTTATATGAGTGGCAAGGCCATATAATATAAGTATTACATGAGCGATTATGAACATTACGAATATAGGTAATAAAAATATAACTGATTCTTTAACTCCTCTCAAATTCAATAAGATTATTACCATAATTACAAAAAAAGCAAACTCTAATTTGAATATGTGCAAGCTCATTGGTAGAAAGCTCATCATCGCATCTACTCCGCTTGCTATTGAAATAGCAATTGTAAGCACATAGTCTATAAGGAGTGCACAACCAGAAATCATTCCAAGAGAAGGGGATAACAACTTACTTGCAACTAAATAACCACCACCACCAGTGGGGAATAGTTCAATTATTTGGGAATAGCTTGTACTAATCACAAAGATTGTTAGTATAATGCTCAGTGCTACAAATATGGCAAGATAAATATGATCTCCCAATGCCAAATACGCTTCTTCCGGGCCATATGAGGCAGAAGACATTGCGTCAGAACCTAAACCAACCCATGCAAAAAGAGCTATCAAGGAAACCTTATGAAATATGTCGGAGTCAAAAGGATTACGAGGTTTTCCGATAATTAAAGTCTTTAAAGCCTTTAATTTACTACCATGTTCTTCACCATTTTGCATTCTTATTCCACCCGATGTCTTTTTTCCTGTAATCCTACGAAAGATGCAATGCCAGCTATTTGATTTAAGTACATATTCAAAAAACATTTTCATTATACCAAAAAGATAATAAAAGCTCTATGCATCCCCATTTATTTTCTAACAGTTTGATTATGTGATATAAGAATTAGATTGAAACAAACCCCTAATAAATACGGAATTTAACTAACCTTGCTATGCTATTAA
>DAKU01000165.1 GCA_002508425.1 Methanosarcinaceae archaeon UBA470 | reverse complement strand
TGACCTGGATCTTTTGCGTTCAGCCTATTATGTCGATTATTGATCCGCCATTCCTTCTCTGGCCAACTGGCTCAACAACGGATTGGCGTGTTCTGCCATAAGTAGGTGAACTGTTGCTTGCGGTCTGTGGCATGCTACCTGCTAGATTTTTCGGACCCAGTACTTGTGCAGACTGAACACCTGTCATGATAGCCATAACACGTACCTTGCCTTCATAATCTTCCCTTATCCTTGCACCCCATATGACATTAGCGTTGGGTGACAGTTCATAGGTAAGGGATGAAGCGATTTCTTCTGCTTCTTTCAGGCTGAGGTCGGGGCCACCTGTAATGTGCACAAGACTACCGGTTGCTCCTCTGTAGTCCACATCCAGTAATGGATGGTTCAATGCAATGCGTACTACATCATTGCTCTTGTCCTGGTTCTTGCTCTCTCCTACAAGCATGACAGCGACGCCGCCGCAACCCATTATTGCCCTAATATCTGCGTAGTCAAGGTTAATAAGAGATGGCTGTGTGATAGTTTCAGTGATACCTTTCACTGTTTCTGAAATGAGCTGGTCCATTACTGAGAATGCCTGCTCTATGGGCAAGTTTGGTACATATTCCAGCAATCTGTTATTGTCAAGTACGATAACAGTATCTGCAGCTTTGCGCAGGTCTTCAAGTCCTTCTTCTGCTTTGACAGTCCTTGCCCTTTCGACCCTGAACGGACTGGAGACCATACCTACTACTATAGCTCCCTGTTCCTTTGCTATCTCTGCTACAACGGGTGCTACACCTGTACCGGTACCTCCGCCCATACCTGCAGTGATAAATACAAGGTCTGTTTCCTTGAAGATATCTTCAAGGGTGCCACGGGCCAGTTCGGCTGCCTTTGCACCGACTTCTGGATATCCGCCTGCACCAAGTCCACGGGTAAGCGTCTTACCTACAAGGATCTTCTTGTCAGCTCTGATGTTATCCAGGTGCTGTTTGTCTGTGTTAATGGCAATGGTTTCTGCACCATCTATACCGATGTTGTAGAGCCTGTTTACGGTATTGTTTCCTGCGCCACCACAACCTACTATCGTGATACGCGGCATTCCGAAACCGTCAAGCTGATCATCCACTGCTACTGTTTTTCGATACTCTCTATCCTTCTCTGTGTGTTTTAATGCTTCCTGTACTATGGATTGCACGTTCATCCCCTCATTGGATTACTGAGTACACTTGTGTAATGAACATGTGAATAACCACATAAGCTGTAATATGTGGATTTCCACAAATTCCTTCTATTGTGGAATTGTGTCATTACTCTACAGTGACTATATACCTTTACATGTTTTTATACTTATGTATTTATATTTAAAGTTTGAGGTAAGCTTACATACCATAGTGCAAATGCTTGCCTCTTTCCTTTCTCTCTTATGCTATAATTGTGGAAGTCTGCAGACATCTGACAGATTTCAGACTAACGAGCAACCCAAATACCACCATCTTCCGACATCTGTCATCTTCATACACAACTTTACCAGAGCTATACTTTACAGATTGATATATATATATGTGTTTGTCGAAGCCATTTTCATGTCCCAACAAAAAAATGTAGGATGAATTTATGCCACTTCCAGATAGCCGCTAAATGCAAAAACATATAACAGTTGTCACACATGAATGCATTAAAAGGGATTTATCCATGAATCTTCATTTAGCGCATAAAAAGTCGGATCAGAGGATGATCGTTATATGCTTAAAGCAAGTGTTCTTTGTTTGTCTCTGCCTTTTTTTAAATCCATATGCTGGTGCAGCAGATAACACAATCACTTCAACTGCAGGAAATAACACTGATGCCACAGGTATGTCTTTTCAGCAGTACATAATTGATCTGGACATGAGCTATGGGGATGGGATCCTTGTTCAGGAAACATGGACTTTGTCCGGCGAAGGAAATATCACTGCAATAGGTCTTTCAGTACCACAGGATGCTGTTGTGATGCACTTTCAGAAGCAGGATATGTCCAATGCCACATCCGCCGTAGACTTGGAATATAACCGGGCAGGAGATGTTCTCTACTTCAGTGACAATATCACTCCTGTATCTTCAGAGTCGCCGCAGTTGTACGGTTTGCTATATCTTTTGCCGGGCGAGTCCGACGGTCAGTTCAATAAAAAAATTATAATATCGGGATATCAGCCATCTTCGATCCACTCTCTTGTCCTTAACGTAAAAACGGATCAAGACATTGACCCGGTGGTAGTTGATGGCAATGGGATTTCATTATCTTCAAATCCCCAAAGAAACGGTAATATAACAACTTTCTTTTTCTCTCATCCATCCTTCAATGAGATCACAGTATCCACAACAGAGGCAAAGGCATCAAATAATTCCATGTACCTGTCTGCTTTGTTCTTCATTGCTGGTCTGTTTGCCCTTGGGGGAGCCATCTATCTGAATAAAAAGAACAAAGGTACGCATAAAGATACGGAGATTCAGGAGTTGGAATACAGGTACGCTGCAATACAAAAAGTTCTTTCAACAATTGATTCGGACCTGAAGAAAAAGAGCATCGATGAAGATATTCACAGTTCAATGTCTGCCAAATACAGAAAAGAGGCATCTGTAATAAAGAAGGAATTGGATAAAAAACTGGAAAATAAGCAGAAAAGTTGAACTATGAAGGACTAAAATGCTATCAGGCACATTATTGTAGTGTCACTTTTCCGGATATGCTTCACCTTTGATTGCTTCAAATTCTTTTATATCAGCAGTTATCCATCCAATATCATAGCTCTGCCCACATGAAGGGCATATCAGGCCTATATGCATTTTGCTTTCCGGTAATCTTCTGAAAAAAACATGGAATCCTCTTTCATAGCCACAGTTTAGGCAGACACGTAGTTCTTCTGTTTTTTCACTCATTGTATCCCCACTTTTGACTGATAAAAATTATCCAATATTTAATGTGCACTCTCATGCACAAATATTTATCTGATACCCAAAGATGAAGGTACATGTTAAAAGGTCTGATCTTTGATGTTGATGGAGTGCTCATGGATTCCATGTCCTATCATGCTGATGCCTGGGTGCAGGCATTCCGGGAAGTGGGAATCCCTATCACTAATATGGATATATATGAGATTGAAGGCTCCAATCACAAAGGTGTTATTGATATCATTTTTCATAAAGCTGGACTAGAACCCGAAACATCTGATTATGAAACCTTTCTCAAAAAGAAAAGGGAATATTTCTTACTTAACAACAGAGCAGAACCTTTCAAGGGTATGCAGGCATGTCTGCAGGCACTTAAAGAAAAGTATAAACTGGCTGTTGCATCAGGAGCTGACAGAATAATAGTAAATACACTGATGGATAGGTTCTATCCAGGCATCTTCAAAATAATAGTTTCAGGAGAAGATGTTACTCGGGGAAAACCAGATCCTGAACCCTACCTCAAAGCGGCTAGCAAACTTGGGCTAGAACCAGAAGAATGTATAGTTATAGAAAATGCTCCATTGGGAATAAAGTCTGCAAAAATGGCTGGTATCTACTGTGTAGCAGTCCCAACTTATCTTCCAAAAGAAAAATTAATAGGTGCCGACATGATACTTACAGACCATGCCGAACTGATAGCGTATCTTTCCAGACTTCTCTGATTCTATTACACAAGACGAATGGTCTCAAGGTTTGTGAGTGCTCTTGTTTCCATCTTGTTCTTTTTATGGATGGAAGTTGCCAGATCGATGCATGATCTTTCATCTCCATGTTCCGTGAATATGCGTTCAGGTCTTGGTTTCATCTTGCGCACGTATTCCATGAGCTGCCTGCGGTCAGAATGACCAGAGAAACCATCAATGATCTCCACGTTCATATTCATGTGTACTATCTCTGTTCCCTTTCCGGTATTGAGGGGTATTTCTTTCCATCCTTTCTGGATCCTGCGTCCCAGTGTACCGTCTGCCTGGTAACCTACGAATACAAGTGTGTTCCTCTCGTCTTCAGCAAGGGCCTTGAAATATTCCATGACGGGTCCTGCGTTCATCATTCCCGATGTGGCAAGGATTACGCATGGCTCACGTTTCTCTATGATCTCTTTACGTAGCTCATTAGAATCCACCGGCTTAAAGCATTCTGAAAGGAAAGGATTCTCACCTTTCTGGAAAATGAGTTTTCTCAGGTCGTTGTTAAGATATTCCGGATATGTAGCATGGATGGCCGTAGCTTCCCAGATCATACCGTCAAGGTACACCGGGACATTATCTATCAATCCTTTGCGTATGGCATCTTCCAGGACGATCATAACTTCCTGACTTCTTCCTACTGCGAAGGCCGGTATCAGCACTATTCCTTTGTTCTGGAGAGTGGCTTTTATCACCTGTTGCAGGTGGTTCTCTGCATCCTGCAGGGATGGCTGAATTGCATTTGCGCCGCCGTAAGTAGACTCCATTATCACACTTTCTACACGTGGGAACTTGTTAACTGCCGGGTCGAAAAGCCTTGTCTTTTCATATTTGAAGTCACCTGTAAAGACAACATTGTGCAATCCATCACCTATGTGGAAATGGCAAATAGCAGAACCTAGGATGTGTCCTGCATTGTGGAAGGTAAGCTTAATGTCAGGTGCAATATCTGTGACTTCTTCAAAATCCAGAACTATAGAATGTTTAAGCACTTCACGCACATCTGCTGAAGAATATGGAGGCCTTTTGCCTTCCTTTGAAGCCACATCTATATAATCAAGCTGCAATAAGGCTGTCAGGTCCCTTGTCGGGGGCGTGTAATACACCGGCCCCTCAAATCCATACCTGTATAATAGTGGCAACAGACCTTGGTGATCCAGGTGAGCGTGGGTGATCACTACTGCATCGAGTTTGCTTAAGGGCGAAACCTCAGGCACATAGAGGTAAGGGGTCATGTTTTCTTCAGAACCGACGTTAACGCCACAATCTATCATTACACTGGATTCGGGTGTTGATAGCAGGAAACAGCTTCTTCCAACTTCTTTACATCCTCCAAGCGATGTGACCCTGACCCATTTGTCTTTGGATGTGCATTCTCTGTGTATTTTACGACCCACGGTTTTGAGTATTTCTTTCCTTTCTTTGTGGTTCGTTTTCATGAATTCACGGATGTTCTTGACTGTCCGTGATGATATGGGCGGAGCACGCACTACTTTTGGTGTCCATCCTATCTTTTTTGTGATCTCTCTTAAAGTCTCTCCATGTTTCCCGATTACAAGGCCTGGTTTTTCGGCTTCGATTATAACTTCTCCCACATCTGGATCGAAGTGATAATTGGCTATGGCTGAGTCTTCCGGTACGGTCTCAACTATTTTGCCAACAGATTCTTCTGGAGGTAGTAAGACCTTTGGATCTGGGCGCACAACTATGCGTGTCCTAAGGATCTTCGCAAGGTTTCTTACAATATTACCATTGTCCGCAAAACTCCATGGATTTTCAGTATACATTACTAATTGCGGACCTTCGAACTCTACGCTAGAAATAGTAGTGCCCTGCGGCAATTTTTCGTCTATTTTATGTTTTAGATCAGCTAATACTTCATCTATTGCCATTAAAAGCCTTCCTTTGAGAAAAATAAAAAAATATAAAATTTTGATCTATGTAAGATAGAACAGATGTCAAAGTAAAGTCAACAGAATGGTCAGGAATATTTTAATTCAATTTATCCCTATACTGTTGAACTTCCTCTTCTTCCAGACGATTGAATTTATCAGCAGTTATTACTACAACATCAATTCCATTGCCAGATGCTGAATCTCTCTTCATTGCATTATGAAGTGCGCGTATTGCCAGCTCTACTCCTTCCTCTATGGATATTCCATCCATGAACCGATCTTCCAGCACTCCATAAGCCATAGGTGAACCGGAACCAGTTGCTACAGCCTTTGTCTCTTCAATAGTGCCTCCAAGAGCATCAAGAGAGAATATAGAAGGTCCGTTCTTGTCCACACCGCCTACAAGTAGTTGTACCATAAGAGGATAATAGCGCTGTCCGCTCAAGATGTTTGACAGAAGCGTAGTTATGCCTTTAATAGTCATAGGCTCTTTACGCCTCATTTTGTAAAGATGAGACTCAACACTCATTATGCGCACGATCTGTTGAGCATCTCCTACGGATCCTGCAGTGGTCATGCCCACAAGCTCATCGATCTGATAAATTTTTTTGGCTGTCTTGCTAGCTATGAAATTTCCCATAGTTGCCCGTCTTTCCGTAGCAAGTACCACGCCTTTATCACAAACTATGCCTACAGTAGTTGTACCTTTTAAATATTTATCATCGACCATCAGTATACCTCATCGTCGCAAAATGAGAAAATTTTTATAAAAAGATCATATCTGTAATCCAGACAAACTATTGATTAATCATAATATATATAAGCCTTTCTATTAATCATGCGTTTTGCTGGCAAATGTATGATCTTTTGAATTAATTCCATAGTTCAATAAATGCCTATTTCTTCTGCAAGAGCAATGGTGCGTGCTATACTTTCATCACTGGCATGCCTTTTATGCAGTTTCTCCATAAGCTTATGCATGGTTATCCTTGTATCGCCTGAAGTGAAGTTATCGGCGTGTGCCACTATTTTCTCTTCGATGGTAAAAGGCATATAATCATCTTCAGGCAGGCCGAGCTCTTTTGCTTCTTCTATAGTAATACCTGCACCTATATGCTTCTTAATTATATTTACAATAGCAGGGTCCAAAGCCGATTGAGCAGCTATGTTTGCACCAATAACTGCATGGTCTATGCCATGGCTGCGTGACCTGCCAAGGTCATGAAGCAAACCACCGATTGTTACCAGTCCCACATCCACGTTTTTTCCAGATGCTGCTAATTTTTCTGCAATCTCAGTGGCATACTCAGAAACAGCTATACAATGCGCAATTACTTTCTCAGAGCAACCTTCATCTCTAAGGATTTGTAATGCCCTATCCGGTGTTATCATATCATCTGCTTTCCAGGTTTTTGATCCTTTCCTGTATCATGTGGATAAAAGGTGAATTGTCCTCGTGTATCATATCCTCGCCACAGTCCGGGCACATGAACATGCCCTCTGAAGCCTGTTTGAAATCCATTCTTATACAGCCTTCCGGACAAACATAAAACACATTAGACTCTTCAAATTCCTTGCGCACTTTAAGGTTCTTCACTAGCCTTTTTTTCTCTTTGACAAGCTGCCTCTCAACATCGGACATATCGAGAGTCCAGAGGTAAGTAAGCCATCCACTGCTGGCGTCTCTTTCCCTTCTGCAAATAGCAAGCTTGTTCTCATTCAATATGAATAGGGTTCTTCTTACAATATTGAGAAGTATGCCTGTGGCTTGAGCTATTTGCTCATCAGTAACTTCACCTTCCGGCATTTTTTCGATCATAACCAGGCCGTCTTCACCCACAAGCCGAATTAGGTATCCTCGGATAACAGGATCATTCATATCTATCAAAAAACTCACCTCAAGAATAGGTTGTTAATCTGTCGTATTGTCATATTAATATTTGCACATTATGTGCAAGTTGCTATGTATTTAAAGGCAATAGGTCAATTATCTAATAGTACCTTTATCTTTTCCGAATCTCTTTTTAATGAATTAAAGACATCTTCTCGATTTACACCTGTACTCAGGACAGAATTTACAGGAGAGTCTACATATGCAATGTAACCAGGTTGAGGTATATCTACTATATGTTGCTGACGCATAGGACCTAAAACTTGTAGATCCAGTTTAAGCTCTTTATTTGCATATATTATACATCTTCCTGCATATCTTTGTACCTTTGCCATTCTTTCCGGTAGCTCCCCTTGAAATGCTTTTACATGTGCTTCACAAAGGTTTATTCCAGTAGCCAGTTCTACAGTATCCAGACTTCCTTGGAATCTGGGATTCACTTCTATTATCTCTGGTCCGTCTTCTGTCACAATAAAATCTATGCCAACAGATCCCATAAGTTCAAGTTCTCTTACAAGCTTTTCTGAGATGTTGCGCATTTCTTCAGTATATTTACCTTCATATGGGGTGATGTTGCCACAATAGGCGAATTTTATCCGTGTTAGCCAGGAGATTCCAATCATCTGTTCATTCACAGCTACAGCCACTGCTTTGTCTTTATTGGCAATCAGTGAGACACTTGTAGGTATGCCTTCGATAAACTCCTGCATCATAAGGTCACTTTGAGCAAAAGAGGGTTCAGCTTCCAGGATATCCCTCACAGCTGCCGAAAGTTCCTGCTCACTCCAGGCTATCCTGTTAAATATTCCTCCTCCTCCTTTGCGGGGTTTGATTATCACCGGGAATCTATCTGGCTTGCAGTCAATATTCTCATAAACATGCGGGTGCGGATATCCAAGCTCTGCAAGCCGATGAGAGAGGGTGAATTTATCCTGTACTATCTGAATATTTTCAGGGGTAGTGGCCAGCACAGGCCATGGCAAAGAACTAAAGTCCATTGACTCAAACCCAGAACCTGGTATCACTGCATCAAAATCAACTTCAAATCCTCTGATCATATCAAAGATAGTATCTGCTGCATCTTTACTCCTTATGTCCAGGTCTTTGGACAACTCTTTTGTGGCAATACAACAGTCTACAGTATCTTGGTCACAAAAGGCATCGATAGCATACATATTGTAACCCGCCCTGTTACCAGAGCAGACAATATTGCGGGTACTAAAACCAATTACAAGGATGTTCAAAAGACCAACTCTTTCAGATCTCGCTTTTTCTCCATTCAGGAGGCAAGAGGAATAGTGATTCGTCTATCCTTATTACTGGGATCTCTTCATCTTCAACTGGTGAAAAGCCAATGGGTTTCTTTACATTCACAGTTCTAAACGTGAAGGGGTCCAATATCATAAGTTCATGTTCTTCTTCAGAAACAAGCACTGCATTTACTGCATCTTTGATGTTACCCACCAGTTTTGCTTGTATGGTTTCCTCTTCTGTGGCGATAAAGCGTGAACTGTCCGTAAGGTCAGTGCCAGTCAACTTTTTTCCCATGTGTTTAACCACAACTTTCCTGTTCCCAATGGTTATGATATCTCCGGGTGTAAAACGTGGTAATCTCATGGAAAAAGTTATTCTGTATATCTCCTTGCCATCTCTCTGGCCGAACAGGGACGGAGATTCAGAGAACGTGCCACCTATTTCTTCTGATATAGCTTTACAAATATGTCTGCCGGAATTAATCGACCCAATGTAAAGGTCTAAGCCTTCTTTTGACCTGATAGTATCAGTTATGAATGCAAGGCGATCACCTTTGGCACGCATCCTGTCAATAGTCATGTCCACAATTCGCATGCATACATCTAATTCATTTTCGGTGGGGATTCTCTCAGTAGCTCTTATCTGGATGATGCCTTCAAAATAGCCTCCAGATACTCGGCTGCATCTCTCACATGATTCACGTATGACCCTTATTTCAGTGGAAAGTTCAGAAGTAACTGGTTCTCCCTGAATTCTTGCAACTATTTTCACTTCTGCCCTGTACATATGCGGGGTCAGTTGCCGGGGATTTATGCATACTTCAATATCTTCTGCAGCTTCATGGATTGAAAGCGCATCTTCAATTGTCTTTAACACAACAGTTTCACTATCATATTCATCTATCCACCTGCCACGGGTAAAGCGTGCCCCACAAGTGGCACATATCCGTGCCTGAAGCACCTGAGGTAGCTGGGCCAGAACAAAATTCTGGAAAAAACATTCTCTGCATACACCACTGAGTAATACTGAAGTATCATTCCCGCATTTAGGGCAAATGGTAGAAGTCATTACAATTCATAATGTGTGTGATTAGATAGGATTTTCGGTCGGGAGTTTCCTTATATGATTAAAAATCGCATAATAGCTTATAAAGACTGATCTCTACTATTTCATCACCTTTTTAAAAGGGTGTACCCGTTAAAGGGTACATTGATCAGACGGCTTCCGTCCAGTTGCAGTATTTGCATTTGTAATCGAAATAGTTGGCTGCGCAGAATTTACATACCCTAGCAGGTGAATGCGGTTCTTTCTTGTGCAGAGCTATTATGTTTGTCATCATGGTTGCAGTTACCGGTTCGCTGGTAAGCAGGCACGGAAAATCCGCCAGTCTCATAAGAGCAGAGAATCTCACCGTGATGGCACATGCCGGGTAAGTGTACCATTGCGGATTATTGAGTACCGTATTTCTTTCTATGGGACTCAGGTCAATCGTTATTCCCTGAACTACACAACCTGCACCTCTGGGTTTGTGATCTATGATCCTTTCCCCTTTCTCGATCAAGTCAATGAAATCAACATTATGCAGTTCTGCTGCAGCACCTCTTTTCGGGTTATTGAGCACAAGGTTATGGAATCTTTTGACCAAAAGATCCAGTACCATCATGGTGGTGAAGCCATCCATCCATAGGATCTTCGTAGCCGCTGCAGCTGCTGCATCCGTGGCAATTGTGAGCGGAGAATATTCATTTTTGAATTTTCCCCTGGCTTTCTCCATTGTAGCTTCCATTACCTCAGTAACAGCGTTGATCACAGCCATCACCACGTCATCTTTGGTCATGTTGAACATGGATTGTGATATGTGATGCGCCACATCACCTACTCCATAGGCAGGTACAGTAACTATGTTACCATAGAATACCTCGTCATCCATTGCAGTCTTTACTGTCTTTTTCATCTTGTCCTTGTACTGTGCCATATATTTACGCACATCAAATGAGGTATGTCCCGCTTCGTCCATGAGCTTGGCCTGAGCGTCCGTGGGCGTATCATATACCATCTTTAGCATTGATATCTCTTCTTTCATAGCTTCGGACAATGACTTTCCGTCCTCGATAGCCATCTGGAATTTAGCTCCCACTCCATAGGAAGTGTTCATGCCCCATGATTTAGAGGAGAGAATAGCGCGTTTGTGGTCCAGTGGTATGTCTATTTTCTGCAGGATCCTGTTGACCACATTACTGGTGCTACCGGGTACAAATGCAAAGTCTACCACACAGGTGGGCCCGTAGAAACCTCCATACCTGCGCACAGACTCTCTGCCAATCAAAGCTTCAGACCTGCCGATCTCATCCACGAACTTTTCAACGGATTTCCTGAAAGTTGGGTCTTCCTCATACAGGATCTCCATTATGGGCGGTGTCTGGTAATGCTCCACAAAAGGATCATCTTCGGGCCTGACAGTATCCGTAAGTCCTGTCAGCACATTGAAATGCGTATTAACGGAATCCATATGAAGCGCAAAAACAGACTTGGCTTGTTCTCCCGTCGGTTTCATTTTATTTACAGCATCAACGTAAGGCTGTGCATCCTTTACCTTGAATGTAGTTCCACGTTTCGCATTTATTGTATTGACTACAGCTCTTTGTGCACCCATGGCTTCCATAGCCATTTTATCGTATAGTTCTTTCATGTACAAACCCCATATTTTGGACAGTTGTTGCAATCAATGGGTATACGTTCCACTAAATAAGAACACAAACTGGCAATCACGGCCAGATTAACTAACTTCAAATTCGAATATCAACAAATCCAAGATCTTCTCCCCACAGGATTGCTAACACCCTTTTAAAAATGGGAGCAGATTATATAAAAAATAACCCCTTCTTAATAAAAAGAGGTAGGATTTCAAATATCTAAGGAATACTCCATATTGCCTGCTCCCATCTTTGCAGCATATTCAAGATGTATTTTCGGATCGATGCCCCATACATCGGTTATCGAATGCATACACCCCTCTTCAACTATTTTTTTGTTGATAAGGTCAAGACTTGCCTTGTCTATGGCAACAGGGTCCATTGAAGCAAGCATCCCCACATTTCCTGCAAATGCTGGTGCGGAGAAATTGAAACAATCGCATCCGGGCGTCAGGTCGAACATCCAGTTGATATATCCTATCTTTCTGGGCAGCAATTTGAGTGTTCCAAGAGCAGCTTCTCCCAAGCGGGCTTGTATTTCAGTTGTACAGTTCTCTTGTGGAACTATGGCTTCGAATTTGCATGATTCCAGACATGATAGTTCTCCCTTACAACGATTCTTATCTACACTGGCTTTGCCATTTTCCAGGGATATGGCATCCCATGGACACGTTTTTAAGCATTTCCCACATCCAACACAGCTTTCCAGGTCAATATCCGGCTTGCCAGGAGCATGTACTTTTGCTTTCCCTGCCTTGTCTAAACATCCCATGCCAAGGTTCTTGACAGCACCGCCAAAACCAGATGCAGGATGGCCTTTACAATGCGAGATCATGATCATGGCATCTGCTTTTGCAATGGCAGAAGCTACTGTGATCTCGTCTATATATTCGCCTCCTATGGGTACTGTAACACTGTCATCCCCAAGAAGGCCATCTGCCGGAATGAAAGGAGCATTCATGCTCCCATCTGTGAAACCATTTACAGCTGCTGTCCAGAGGAGGTCAGCTCCATTGAAGCGCTTTCCACCGTACAACACCGTAGTGTCTGTTATGAATGGTATTCCTCCGGCTTCTTTTACAAGATCGACCACAGTCCGAACAATGACAGGACGCACATAGGTCGTATTACCATATTCTCCCGGATGTATCTTGATAGCTACCAGATCGCCTTTTTCCACTACAGGTATTTTTCGGAAAAGTTCTTCTATCTGGTCTATTTGTGTGTTTTCCGGCCCAATCTCTGCAGCGGGCCTAAAGAATACCTCACTCATATTATTCCTCCTTCAACTGCTTAGCGAAAGATATTTTGTGATATAACGATATAAAAACCTATGTTACTGATTGTATGCGAATATCGCATCCGTAACGTGGGCTGTCATAGAATCTGATGGGGGAACTGGTCTATGGACATCGATAGGATTGAAAGGGGCGGTCAAAGTTCTGCAAATTTGTCTCAATATGAGATCTGGTATTCTGTGCGGGAAAAGGTATGGGACACAAGTTCAGGTAAGTTAAAATGGACCGGTAAATCTCAGGTATGGGACTGGGACAAATGTACGGTCGGACTTGCCAGAAGCTCGGATGACACTTTGAAACTGATAGTCAGGAGCAATAATCTCAAGCACAGCGGGTATATGGGCAAAGATGTCAATCTTCGTTATATGATGGGTTTCGATGTAACTAACATCAAAGAACCTGTGAAAGACACCTATATTGCAAGGAATTATTCGAATGATCCGCAAGATCGGATTGGTCCGAAAGATAGATGGGTTCTGGAACTTAATGATGAACATTGGATATGGCACTGGACAGATGCAGAAAACAACTCTGGGATTTCGGCGATACATGAGATATATCGCCAAATCAGCAATGAACTTGATAATCAACAATTGAATGGGGACAACATATTCGATGCAAGTATAGACGATCTGCCGGATGAGATAATTCCCGTGATATATCAACCTGCTGTGGATTCTCTCCGGAATTTTGTAAGGGAGGTTTACATACATAAGAACAATCTAGCAAACGGGGGGCAGGAGGCAGAGATCACACTTCTTTTTGAGACTGAGGAGTTGCGCAAAAATTCTTTTAGGGGGATTGTCAACAGTGTATATGAAATATTCAGACGCTTACGTTATGGGAGAACCATGGATATAGAAACTTTCAAGCTACATATACCAAAAGATACTGCTAACATGGAGTTCACTTTTGAGAACATCTACAGCAATACTCATGGTCTTGCAGAGGATTCTATTCATGGGGATCGTCCACAAGCTCCCCGAAGAAATGTCAAGTACTATCTAGGAAATCACAGTCATCCGGTGGTGTTTATAAATACTTCTAACCATGCAATGGCTGAATT
>DAKU01000127.1 GCA_002508425.1 Methanosarcinaceae archaeon UBA470 | reverse complement strand
TCAGACGTATAAGGAATCGAACAGCTGAATGTAGGGAAAGCAGGCGTATAATACGCCGCTCTTTTACTTTTCCAGGACCTTCTTGATCTGACCTACTTTTTCTTGTGCCTTGCCTTCTGCCTTTTCAATCGTACCTTCGGCCTCCAGCTGGGGATTATTTGTGATTTGTCCCACGGTCTCCTTGACCTTTCCCTTCACTTTGTGAATGTTTCCTTCCACTTTATCCGTTGTGCTTGTTTTCATGTTACTCCCCTTTCTAAGTCTCGTTCGAATCTTGGAGAATTATCACAGCTATGGCATCTTTTCAAGAGATACAAACCGAATAATTAAGAGAACTGTCGGCATTACTGCCGTGATACCCCCACTTTACACTACAATTACTATAATGATTTACTTCCCCTTAAGACCTTTGCCGAAATATTCCATTTATTGAGAGGGGATCAAATTAGAATAGAAATATAAGGAGTTAATTTAACAAAATCCATTTTTGTTTATAGTTCTGGACAAAACATTTATAACTTAGCGATTCCCAACTCTAATTACTTTTTTTTGGTGGGGTATGTTGATGATTCCTTATATGGACATGCTTTTCAAAGCTGAATCAAGTTTAAAAGATCATTGTTCACTTTCTGAGCAGGAGTTTAATACTAATTTTGGATATAACAGGACCTATGACAATCAAGCTTTGAATAGATCAATGGTGGAGATGAAATATAAAGATTACATCTGGCACGACCATTACCCGGCATCAAGAGAACTAGTGGAAGGAAAGTCATATAATAGTATCACATCAGATTTTTTTGAAAAATTGGTTAGAACTCAAACAAAAAAGTGGAAGTGGCAAAAATATGTTGGCTGAAACAATTCCTTTGACTAAGAGCTTAAGGATTCGCCTCATTAACGATCTAGATCAGCCTATAAAGATGTCCAAGTACCGACTGGAAGTGGATGAACAAATGTTTGAAGGCATAACCAATAATGAAGGCATACTTCAACATGACATTCCGTTGGGAGCTAAAACGGGCAAATTAATACTCAACAAGAAGCTGTTCCATGTAAGTGAAAAGAACACAGACAAAATTAAAGTCGAAAATTGGAGCATCGATCTTCAGATCGTAGATAGCATGGCTCCAGGTGACCAGATAGCTGGTGCACAAGCACGTCTGAACAACTTGGGTTTTTTTGCCAGTAAAGAGATTAATGAACAATATAACGAGCAAACCAAGCGAGCCATACAACGGTTCCAAGCAGCTTATCCACCTCTTAAAGTAACCGGCAATATAGACCAAGAAACCAGAAAAAAATTGGAGGAGGTATATGGCAGCTAGTACTCTTTCCCCCCCTGATAAACTGGACCCGCCAGAGTCGTTACTTATTCGAACAGCTCAGGTCGGGACTGGTGTACTCAATACAATACGTGTTCCAGGTGATCCTTTCCAGGATAAGAGAAAATCCTGGTTTAAGACGGAATTTGATTCTGGAAAAGGAAAGCTTATTGATATTTATTGGGAGCGTCAAAAATTAGCATTAATTAAGCGTGCAGCTGGTCACCTTAAATCAAGGATCCCGAAAATGGCCAGAAGTCTCAAAAAAGTAAAGAAAGAAATGCCCACTATTTATGAGGGTAATGAAGTTAAGTATTTGATTGACGGCAAAGAGACTTTTAAGGAAATGGTCGCAGCAATTCGTACAGCTACGGGAATATCAAAATCTGGTGAAAAAGCTAATCACTTCATTTATATGTTGAATTGGTGGATGGACACAGAGTTCGAACTTGATAGTGATGAACCAGGAGTAAACCTTAATTTACTACTTTCTCAGGCTTCAAACGATAAAGGCGTGATGGTTCGCGCCATGCTCTGGAATCAACAATTCACCGTCCAGAATAGTTCTGGGGTCGATTACATCAACTCGCTGGATAATGGTGCTGCGATCCTCGATAGCCGTGGTAACGAAGACTTTCCACCGTTCTCATGGCTAAGCATTCCATTTGTTCCCATGAATATTGGTTCTCAACACCAAAAGGTACTCTGCGTTTTGGGAGAGGAGGGATTGATATGCTTCTGTGGAGGCACTGATTTCAACCCAGATCGCGTTCAAGAACTGGGAAAAGGCTCTCCAATACACGATGTACATTGCAGGATTCGTGGCCCCGCAGCAGCGGATCTGGTATATCTTTTTATTCAACGTTGGAATGATCATGTAGAGGGTCAAAAGCATAACCTACCCATTACAATGGGAGGCAAAGGCCCACTAATAACTCTCAAAGAAATGCCTCCCTCGGCTGGGCCTCAGATTGTGCAGATAGGTCGTACTTTCGGAGATTGTGATTACAAATTCGCACCCGGAGGTGAGCTAACGGCAAGGGAAATAATTCTCTGTGCCATCAACAATGCAAAGCGGTTCATTTACACTGAAGATCAGTATTTTGTGGGAAATCCACAAGTGGAAGAAGCTTTATGTGAGGCTCTGAAGAGAGGGATACAACACCTTACGGTTGTCCTCACGTATTATAAATTCGTCGACTTACCACTAGTCCAACATCATCGCAACAACTTCATTAGAAAACTCAAAGAAGCAGGTGGAGATCGAGTTCGCATCTTTGTTTTATGTCCTCAGGACTCTAATGAAAAGACCTTTAAAGAAGGAAAAATCCGTCACACCTATATCCATTCCAAAATCTGGATCATCGATGACGAATTTGCAGTAATCGGTTCTCTCAACACTAATCACCGTAGTTGGTCACACGATAGCGAGGTCGCCGCTGGAATTTACGACACTTCGGATGATATTGTGATGACCTACCATTTGGCTCACTGGCTGCGAATCGAACTCTGGAAAGAGCACCTTAACTTGCAGACTCCAGAAGGCTCAGCAGAACTAGCAGACGGAGTAGCAAGCGCTGTCCACTGGCTGGATCTTCCCTCAGGAGCGCGAGTGCAACATTACGACGAGAAGGAAAAGGGTGAGTATCATATTCCCATCCCAATCTTGGGGATTCCTATTGAATGGTTAACCTACAGTAAAATTATCGATCCGGATTGAATCGGCCACCAAAGTGGATTCATTCGTGTGACTATTAAGTGAACAAACAGAAAGTGGGGTTATGTTTCTGAAACAATGTTAATCTGTCATATGATGTAATTTAACATAAAATATGGAGTACTCTTTATTTGTTTTCAGGACTGTGCGACACTACGCAAACGATTCAGTATAAAAGATGCAATCTGTGCACTTATGGATTTATGTCAGAATCGAAACACCAGATTTTGGAACTTTATCTCTTCTATACAGGTCAAGCTTGGTACAGACAGCTACTGAAGCCCAGATCGTGGATGCAGGAGTGAAGTTTTTCAGAAATCCTATTAACATGAATTGGAAGTAATTGGTCGTTCCTGCTGTTTTAAATCAAAAATCAAGAATAAGGCTGGATACCCCGAGTAGCAGAAGTGCGATAAATACCCTTGTTGCCCTCTGTGTTGGACTTCCGGTGTTATCCGGGATCCGTTTTCGTGTAATCAGAAGGTATGCAACATTCGCACCAAGGAACAATCCTGCTACATCGGAACTTACCGGGGACAAGGCCATGAAAATAATATAATTAACTCACATGTCAAAGAGAATACATTCACCCTGTTTGGGAAAACGTATAGAGATTCTTATGCTTACGATTTTCAGTAACTCTCCCCGCGACCAGATTTTATATGCCAAATATATTGGTAGTAGTGAAATCGATAGCATCGATTGGCGTAACTATCTAATCTGACAAAGCCGAGTTACTTAAAGTTACCTTTTTCTATTTCCAAAAACTTGCTAATCTCATTGGAAAGCCTCTGTACTTCTCCACGCAGTTCTGCAATTTCTTTTGAAGATGCTTCCTTCCCTTTTCCTACAAGAAGGCTTGCAAGGGCTGCAGTTATGTATCCGAAAATTGCAAAAGCATAAACAGATAATAAAAAAGCCAGTATCCTCCCTTCGGCGGTTTTTGGCCAGTAGTCGCTTCCTATTGTCGTTATAATCATAGCTGTCCACCAGAAAGCATCCCCATAGGAATTGAGACCCGGGCGTTCAAAACTATACATGCCTGCTGCCCCGACAAAAGTCACCAAAGCAGTAAGGAGCAGAACGTATTCCAGGCCTCGCTGTCCCATTGCCTGCCTAACAGTTCTTATACTCCTGTTAAAAGAAGAGAGAATTTGAGCAAGATTAAGAGATCGGACAAAACTCGTAACTTTAAGTACTCTGAATCCGCTAAATAACCTTAAAATCCGCAACGCGGGCAAAAATAGAGAAAGAGCAACAAGCCAGTTTTCCTTAACATAAACCTTTTTTTTCGGAGCAATATACAGCTCAATAAAAAAATCAGCTATAAAAATAATCCAGATAACCATACTTGCTGTTTGCAAAAGCGGGGAGAGGCCATAGACAAAATCAACAACAATAAGGACCAACCATACGATCGACAACAGGATCAGAGGAAAATCTAAAAGCTCGTTAATCTGGTAAAGTAAATCTATTCGTTCCTGTTGTAATTTTTCTTTATCCATGTGTTTATTTCTCACCTAAGTTTATTATCGAGTTACAGGTGAGTTTTTGACCTGATATCAATTCAAGGTACGGTTTATAAATATATGAAATAATCGGCTCTGTAGAAAACCCACTTTAGATTTTATTTTCATATAATAATTTAAAAAGGATAAGTCCCCTGAGTATTACTTCCTACAGAAAACACAAAGGGGATGCTTTTATTTTGTTCCAGATTTTCAATCTGGAACTCCCATTAAATCTTTGATTTAATGGCATGTCAAACAGATGCTTAAAGTTTGTTGATACAGCTCTAGCTGTATCAGGTAAATCTTACCTTAAGATCTATATTTGCAAGTATTCCAAAAGAAAATACACACAACACCAGCTATTGACATTGGTTTTATTGAAAGAATATCTAAATGAGGATTACAGAGATATTGTTGAACTTGTTGAATTAATGGACAAATTGAAGTTGAGAATAGGACTAAAACAAGTTCCACATTTTATGACACTTCACAAGTTCACTACAAGACTCAAATCAGTTTACTTCAAATCATTGTTACAACAAACACTGAAACTTTTCTATTCTCATGGTGAGAAGATAGAAATTACTGCTATTGATTCAAGTGGATTTACCAGTGGTCATTGTAGTTACTATTACTCATTTAGAACAGGAAAGAAACGGAGGTCTTTCCTGAAAGTTAGTATTTCTGCTGATACTGATAAGTTCATTATCACTGGTTTTAAGATATCAAGCAAACCTGTGCATGATGCAAAGCA
>DAKU01000160.1 GCA_002508425.1 Methanosarcinaceae archaeon UBA470 | reverse complement strand
CAGTACCTTTTTCAATGGTCACTGTACCCCTTGTGTTCTTTATATTATATGTGATAACAGGCAACCAGAAGATCAGTGGTTATATCTCTTTCCTGTTCATACTTTTTGGAGCGGCATACCTGGCGTTCCTTTACTCTAACGGAGTCATTGGACCCATTATGACCGGATACTCATCAATTTTCAGAATTAACAGTGATGTTGCCATTAATATATATTTAGTTGGACTTTTTGTGATTCCTACAGCAATGATACTGGGGATGATGATGCTGATATTCCTTCAGCGCATGCCGCGCCACCTAAGATACAGAACCGCACTTCCACTTGTAGCCATATCCTTTGTCTTTGACTTCATGCTTACGGATATGATTACAAACATAGATGTCATGCAAATGGCATCACGAATCTTTGTTCTCATTGGCACCGTTTTGGCATTTCTCGCTTATTTCCCTCCATCAACATTGCAAAAAACACTCGGAATAAAGACATCTCAGAATGAGAGCTATGAAGACGAGGAAGAAGAGGAGGATGAAAATGGCCTTTGAAATAGATGTCGAGATGGAACAAAAGGTAGCCGATTTCTACCAATCTCTTGGTATTAATCAAGGCCCTGGCGACATCCAATACAGACTCATCCTACTTGTCCTGAACAAGAATGAAGGGAAAGTCACCGAGTTCGCTGATATCAGGGTGTATACTGACCGCTTTGCGGACAAAGGTAGCATTGGAAGCAAAATGAAAACTGTATTCCAGCTTGAGGGATTGGTTGAAAAGGTAAAAAGAGGTGGATACATAATCACCGATAAAGGAATTATAGCCGCTAATTTCCTCAAAGATACCACTGATTTCTATAAGAAGACAAAACGTATGGGGGACATCATCGATAGAATGCCCTAATACTTCTTTGCGTGCTTTAGCATGATCCTGAAAACAGTAACAGATAATAATACTTATTCTTCCGTTTACAGAGCATGGCTTTGGAGGTCAGAAGTTGTATATCTCAGACCTCAACTATGTAACCAAAAAAAAGAACGCAGGTCTTAACCACACAATGCTCTGAAAATCAAATCCGACAAAACACGTACCAAACATATTGTACTCTTTACTGGTAATGAGCTTTCTATTCTGCGATCAAATAAGTTTGGATGCATACAGCTTCAACGATAGCAATAACCAGGAACTGTCAATACAGATTATCAAAGAGGTGCTGTACGCAAGAGGGTGTGACTATCCCTCATCTCCTTTACCATATTACAAAAAGTAGCGCACTCTGAATTCCTAGAGACCTAATTCTAAATTAAAAAGAGATGTACTTCGAAAGGAAGCAGATACAATGCCATTATTCATGAAATTTGGTATTAAAAAAAATTAAAGGTGAGAAACTCACCTTATGGGTATAGAACAACAGTTTCCTTAGTACCGTAGGAAGAAGGTGTTACAAAATCAGCTACTGTTACCACACCTGATTCAGGAGTAAGCACTATACTGACACCTGTTCTGGGTCCAATGTCAAGCCCAGAGTCTTTCTGGGACCCGCCTACAGCAGTAGTACCAACATACACAAAACCTAGGTCTGCATCAGATAACGTTGAAACATAAAATGTAGCAAGGTCACCTGTGTTCATTACCGGTTTGGCCTGAGTAAAAGATCCGTCATCATCACGAATTTTATCTACAGTGTAGTAATATTTAGCGTTCGCACCTGGTGTGGCCTGTGTACTCCTGAGAAGATCATGGAGATTCGCTGCGCCAGTTGCGGAAGTTGAGAAATTATGCATTGTATAGCCATAGGTCTTATCATTATTAGCATAGATGAGGTTATTCGTGGTAGTACCATCTGTGATAGAAAGAACCACCTGGTTCACATCTACCGGAGAACTACCAACATTAAGGCCTACCTTCAACTTGAGCAGAGAAACACTGCTTGCCATGTCACTAGCAGAATCCTTGGCCCTTATACCTTCTATGCCTTTCACTATGAGATTAGATGAAACTTCCTGAGTTGCCTGTTTTCCCGTGGATTGGGCTTTCTGCTGCAGTGTACCAGACGTCTGGATGAGCACAGCAGCAGCCACTGCGGCTACAAGCACCATGGCAATGAAGATGATCAGGGTACCAATGCCTACCTGAGCACTACTGTTTGTGTATAAATTGCTTTTTCGATTAGATTTCATATGATAGCCTCCTTGATGAACACATTAAAGTCTCATGGATAAAGCTGTACAGCCTCTTTCACACCGTATGATGAAGGCGTCACGAAATCAGCGTTTGTTACTACACCTGATTCTGGAGTGAGAATGATGTTCACGACGCTTCTTGGCACCAGGAAAAGGCCCGAATCAGTTAGACCTGCTGAAGTATCGACGGTACTTACAAAGTTATAGCCAGTTGCAGTGGAGGAGGTTGTGGCTATGTATACGTTGATAAGGTCACCAGTATTCATCACAGGATTAGACTGGGAGAAAGACGCATCTTCATCACGTATACGCTCTACTGTAAAGTAGTGATCACTGTTGTCAAACGTGGTGATTGCAGCAGTTTGGTTTGTAAGAAGATTTTGAAGATTAATTGCAGCACTGGAAGGGTCAAAATCGTCCATTGCCCCATCTGATGCACCGATATTTGCATAGGATTTTTGATTGCCTGCATATACGAGGTTATTGGCAGTGGTACCATCAGTAATAGAGACAACCACCTGGTTTACATCTACTGAGGCACTGCCTACATTCAAACCAACTTTTAGCTTTAGCAGATCTATGGTAGAGGACATGGAAGTAGCACTGTTCTTTGCGCGTACACCCTCAATGTTCTTGACTATAAGGTTGGAAGATACTTCCTGAGTCGCCTGCTTGCCTGTAGATTGAGCCTTCTGTTGCAGCGTACCAGATGTCTGAATGAGCACTGCTGCCGCCACAGCTGCAACAAGTACCATTGCAATGAAAATAATCAAGGTACCTATGCCCACCTGGGCATTAGTGTTGTTAAGTATTGTTTTTCTTCTGTTCGCTTTCATGTATATTCTCCTTTCATGATCAATAGTATAATGGTACATTTATATTATTGGTTAATATATAAAAAAGATGTGGTTGCAAATCTCAAACATTAAACTATCCGAGGTTGTCTTTTACAAATTCTACTGAATGGTATTTTTATGAAAAAAGGAAGAAATACAAAAAATACAAAAAATTCATGCATATTGTATGCAAAGTCGCCTATTAACAACTGGATAAAACTTGGAGTGGAAGAGAGGTCTAAGATCAGAACAAGAATTAATAAAGAAATCTGTAGAGAAAGAAACAAAATCAATATATGAGGCTCTATTGATATCTGGTGGCAAAATCTTTAAGTACGATG
>DAKU01000159.1 GCA_002508425.1 Methanosarcinaceae archaeon UBA470 | reverse complement strand
CTTAGTTCCCATCTTTGTCTCCTCCTTCGTTTAGCTGCTGAAGCACTGTCCTGAGTTTCTCCGGTATTGGTAATCCTAACCTCGAAGCGTTTTCCAGTATACTGATTCCTTCATTGGACATATAAAAGAAGATCACTGCAGTTCTTACTACTCCACCTTCTCCCAGGATATTGGTATCGATAATGTTTCCAACTGCAACAAGCGAGAAAATTACAACCTTCTTGAATATCCCTTTCGCTCCGATTTCACTAGAAAGCTTACGATCAAGGATTGCGCACATAATTCCAGTCACATAGTCGATTGCTACGAAAACGACAAGTGCATTGATTATTTCACGTCAGGGATACCGGTATGGGCGAAGACCCGTACCGGTAGTATTTCTTTGAAGTCCGCTAGTACTCAATCAAAGTCCGAGTTAATGCATCATCTCCGGGAGGAGTAAAATTCCCTCATATTGAGACTCCCGGTCTCAATGTAGATTGAATCATGCACAATCCGGTCCATAATCGCATCGGCCGGTGTACCTCCGCCCAATCTTCCATGCCAGTCATCTTTCCTGAACTGGGTACAGAAGATGTTGGAAGCAGCGCCGTAACGGCGCTCAAGTAGCTCAAATAAGAAATACCTTTCTTCATCTGATATCTCCTCAAGAAGCCATTCATCTAGAATCAGGAGTTGGTATGCAGAGTATTTCTTTAAGAGTTTTTGTTTACCTTTAGGTAGTAGTCTGTATTCGTCATACTCCATGAGAAGATCTGGGACTCGGATATATCGGGTTCTGTACTGTTGTTTGCATGCTTGCTTTCCTATAGCGCAAGCCAGATATGTTTTTCCGGACCCCGTGAATCCTTGAAATACTATATTCTGGTAATCATGCATAAACGAACAAGTTCCGATTTCAAGCATCTTAAGCTTGTCTATTCCTCGTTGCACGTAGTGGATATCGTTCAACTCAGCCCGTGGCAGTCTAAATTTTGACAATTTAATGAGATGCTCAGTTTTGGTGTTAAATTTAGCCTGATACAGATAGTCGATCATCAGCTGGAGTTTTTCATCGAAAGAAAGCCCAAGATTATCCGATTCCGTAATTTGCATATCCAGATACTCTACCAGTTCGTCTAATTTCAGCGCTCTGAGCTTGCGTCTTGTTTCATCGTTTATCATTTTATTTTACCTCCATAGTATTCAGGACCGCGAACATAGCCTTCACCATCTTTTGAGGGTGTTGATTGCTTTTGCTTGTTCCCTAAGAACACTTGGTCTTGATTGGAGGCTAGGATTGTTTTAATATGATGATACCGAGGCACATTGACTTTCGTCAGGGCCAATTCGCAGGCGGTTTCGAGACGAGCCTCCGAATAGGTTTTGCTAAGGCGTAAGACGGACAGGGATGGGTTGTATCCCTGTTCTTTTATTTTCACATTGGAGAATATCCTTTCAATGACTTCACCGGTATGTTTACCGATTGAATAAGCCCAATGTACGATTCGTGTGTCATCCCATTCTGGCTTGTTGAAATGGTCGGGCATATCCTCTTCATGCGTGGAATATTTGTTAGTTAAGTAACCAGGAAACTTCTTATGTGTAGTTATTCTCTGGTCCATGTAGTATATTTCCACAAAATTCTCGGATACTCTGACATCCACCTTTTTCCCCATATATTGATGAGGGCAGGAATACCTATTCTTGGCCAACACAATGTGGGAGTCTAGTCCAATGGATCTCTGATAGAACCAATCTGCTATCTCGTATGGGATCTCTGGCAATGAATGTAGGTACTGTCGCTCTTCACCATCAAATATTTCAAACCTGCTACCTTCACGAATCTGGAATGGTGCCTTATTGAAATCATCAAGTGTATCGCTAACTCCAAGTTTCAGTTCATTGAAGGATGCAAATCTTCTATTCCTTAGTCTTGCGATAATGGCTGTTGCGATTTTGCCAACGGTTCCTTCGACAGAAGATTTTTGTTTTGGTTTCCTAACACCTGTTGGCATCACAGCTGTGACGTAATGCTGAGCCAGTGCTTCGTACTCATCATTGAGTATGATATCTCCTTCTTTTGGATGTTTAATCACAGCAGTCTTGAGGTTATCGCATACGGTCCTTATCGGAACACCGTTGAAGTATTCATACATGTGGACATGACACCTTAACCATGTATTCTGCTTCATGTCTAGACAAGGCTCAACGTATGAGTACTGGCTGTAGGGCAAGGTTCCCACGAAGAGATAGGCAGTGATAACCTCTCCAGTTTGTATGTCTGTATAAGACATGGTAGGGCCTGACCAATCAACCTCCACCTTAACTCCAGGCCTATGTTCGAGATGGTTTGTCAATTTGTTAGAAACAGTGTGGTCTTGATAACCTCTGCAGTACTTTGTGTATCCCATTGGCATCGTTCCAACAGCGCTGCAGGTATCTTGGTACTCTTTCCATAGCAGCTTTAGGGTGACTCCCACCTTCCTAAGCTCTGAATGGACGTACTCATAGTCTGGGGCTTGATAGAGCGATTCTACAGCATGCTTGTCAGGAAAGAACAACTTGTAGACCTCATCAGGGCTCTTATCCTTTACGTCTGAATAAGCAATTCCAATTTGGTCCGCAATACGAAAGACAGAAGTGACAGAGTTTCGGGACATGCCTCGCAGCTGTGCGATTGCATTCCTGGACATTAGTGAAGACCGAAGTTCCAGAATGAGTTTGACTTTGATTTTAGTGGCCATAATAAGCCTCCTCTCTATTTTGTAGCAATGAGCTACAACTTCATTGTATAGATAGGCGGACTTATTAGATATATTTCCGGACTTCAATTGAGTATCAATGAAATACAGAACGGACTCCATTAAAAATACTGGCGGTCTTCAAGCGGGTATCGGGGGTATCGAATGCGCGTAATAATCANNTCGCTTATTTAATCGCAGAATATTCCGACATTTCAAGGCAAAGTTTATCCACTTGAGGTGCTATCACAAGTGGATTTTATTTAAATGATTACTTAGGGAAAATTCATAATTGTATAGACACCCCGTTTGGATGCGTACACATAGAAATAGTATAGGAGATGGGTTAAGACCTAGATCCTTGACAAGTTTGTGCATTTCATAAAGTTTATCCGTCTCAAAGTAGCTAAACATGCCTTTGACTTCATATATTTGACCTTCTTATATATAGAGAAGGTCAATCTCAGTTTTCCCCTCGCTATTTGATAGAAATGCAACTTCTGCAGAACCCTCAGTAAAACGACGAAAAACGGTAAGCTCTGTAACGGTTTCATAGAATTTAATAGATTCTTCTAACTTATTGACTCTTAAGGTCAGATGCTTGATGTGGATAATAAGCTCCTTTATTTAAGGTCTTTGACCTTATTTATTAATCTCTACTAAGTAAGTCCCTTGTATATACATTATCTACAACATTTTTAATGTCATCAGACAGTCTATTTGCTACAATAAAATCGGAAATTGCATTAAACTCATCCAAGTCCTTTATGATCCTTGAGTGAAAGAACTATTCTTCTTTGAGTTCTGGTTCGTATACAACAACCTCAATACCTTTATCTTTGATTCTCTTTATAACACCTTGAATAGCTGACTGGTGCGGAAATTATCTGAATCAGTCTTCATTTTTCTCACTGCTAATCTTCTATCTCGCTGTTCATTAATAATCTCCATACACATCGCTTTCAACAACTCATGACGTGCTTGTTGCATTGTTGGTACTTCAAGATCCTCTCCTTACTCACAG
>DAKU01000034.1 GCA_002508425.1 Methanosarcinaceae archaeon UBA470 | reverse complement strand
TCGTCCTCATGGTTTTTCACCGTATAACTTCAAGCTATTTGGCCATCGATATAACTATTATGGACATAAGGCTCCTGCAGCGTATCAAATGGAATAACTACCATATAGAATGGTACTTAAAATGTAGACATGAAATGATGATAAAAAGAGGAAAAAAAGTAATAGTTGACCAGATTAAAACTATACCAGCTTCTAATAGGAGACTGTAATTGAATTGAAATTAATGGCCAAATATGTTCATCTATTCTATCAGCAGCCTAGAACCCTTTGATATTGAGCCTTTTTCAAAACTTCCCTCACACCTTTTTCCAGCATAGGATGAAACATGCAATATCTAACAATCCTTTGAAAACCACATTAAGCCTTTCATTTTACTTACCTGAAGCTATGAAGGCGATCTAGAGAGTCATCTGTTCCTCACAATCTATGGCTATAGCTTTGGAAACTGAATCAGATTAAGAGTCAGATCTTAAGAAAGAATTCTGCAAGGTTTAACCATGCTTCTTCCTGATAGTTGAGCAATAGATCTGAAACTCATATATAGAAGGTGATCAGCACTTTTTGAAAGCCTAAGCAAAATAGTCAGACACAAGGATATCCCGTTATTTTGTTTCTTTACAACAGGAAGAAGATGGCGATAAACTGTGTTCTGCATTATTAGACATCTGCTTTACTAGATTCCACATTATCTGATTGAACTGTCTTCTATCAAGGGAGTTATGCTTTTTGAAACCATATTTTTGATTCACGTTATCCCTCCGACAACACATATAATTTAATCTGTTTCTCCTTTAGGGAGGCATCCACTGGGGAGTGGGATGCCTCCTTTTTGCCTCCAGCGTATGTTTTATCACACTTAGGAGGGGGGATAGCTGTGTTGGGTGGTACGCTTACCAGCATGTTACTGGCAGCAAAAACCCATTTGGCATTTTATAATAAAAACATACTTAAAGCTTAAAGAGAAAAATAAAGGCCATAAGTAGATAAAAAGCTTTAATTGACTTTTTTTACCTACAATATCCTTCAAATGAGATTTTACTAGCAATTAGGATCTGTTTAAAGGATTAATATGCTAAAAAGTATGTATTTATGTTTATTCACCAAGAAGATGAATTTTTAAAAGGACATTTGAGATTGATTCAAATTGTACTTCTGCTGAATCAGAAAACATTTACAGGCATAGACAAGGGACTTCATATATAAAGGACAATCATATCTAAAAACACCAAGTAGAGGTTTATATATGATTACCGTTTTTCTTGACAGCTTCACTATAGTGATGCTGTATAAACTCATCCACTTAAATGCTTTTTGAATTGCTGCTTTTTTGTTCTTTTATATATGAGTCTCTGTCCATTAAGCCCACCGTTTTTCACCTACTAAATTTCGGTTAGTGCTTATTATGAGAGTGATACTATATAAAAATATTCATAATAATATATGAGGAAGTTAATAAAATTAGCTAGAGATTCTGTACAAAATAATCTGGCAGGAGAACAGGATTATTAAATTGAGTTATTCCCTTCATTTCATGGATTTTGAACATACAATTTGTAAATAATTATGTTAAAATTTATTTTTTGGTTTTATAGAGGGAGTTATGAATTATCATTACAAAGCAGATGAAATGGGTACATGCATCATGCATGTACAAAATATGGATATACAGCTTATTCCAGACTTACTTCATTGTCCTGTGCCCATGCAGGCTGATCTATAGAAAGGAACTCAAGGGCTACATCCCCGTTATTCACAATTTGCTGCTTAGCATTTGCAGGTACAAGGACCATTTGACCTTCACTCAATTCAAATGGTACATCCTCTATGTAGAAAATCCCTTCACCTGCAAGGACATAATGAACTTCAGGATTCTTCATAAAATGATCTCCGATAGAAGCACCGGGTCTGATAATCACATGGGCGATACTGTAATTCACACCAAGGTCCCTGTCGACCATTGCAGGATGGAGGACATTCCCAAGTGATACTGAATTAAAACGAGTGAAATATTCGATGTCCTCAAGGTTCTTCGTATAAACATAGTTATCAACATAGAAACCGGAAGTCACAAGGTATGTCTGATCTCCTATTGAGGCCCTCTTAACGAATGTGTACTTCATTGTAGGGGCAGATTCACCTGGTTTTGGCCATTGATAATTAACCCAGCCTTCGCCCTCTTCGCTTAGGACGGAAACATTCATACCTTCACTGCTTGCGTTCGGAGCATAAACGACGCGTATACCTTCAATTGTCCAGATACTGAGGTAAGTGCCATCATGGAACCACTTGCTGCCATTCTCTCTGAAATTATCAAATGCAAGTTCCCCTTCCTCAGCCATCAGCTCTACAGCTTCATTCACAAGGGACATTGTCATCTCTTTCTGAACAGCCAGGTCTGACTGCCCTTCTGATGTTTGGATATCCTGCTCAGAAACTTGATCAATCGCATTATCTTCATTCATGGCCGTATCTTTAGACTGGATACAACCTGCAACATTCAATAATAAGAATATGACAAAAAGCACGTATATTGTTCTTTTTAAACCATTCATCTTTAACACCTCAAAAATGCCATGAACCTAGGCATTAATAGGATGTTCTCTCTCGTCCGACACAAACTACAGACTTCGAAAGAACGTACATTAATGCTAACTGCGGATACTATATCAAATTTATTGGTTTTTTAAATATAAAAATCATTTGAACTGAACACAACCCTAGCAGAACAATCTGGAATCTCTATAAAATATTTAGTCAACAGAAAATGGACTCTGTAGAAACCTCAGTTTCAAGGAACAAATGAGATTGTGATTTCCCTCAAATTTTCTCTAGGTGTTGTTAGAAATAGCTATTTCTAGCTCTTGACCTTGATTTCAATCGTGTTTTACAGAGCCAAAAGTTACAAATTCGAAACATGTGTTACTGAAGAGAAAGCAAGGCTGGCGGCAGATGGCAAAAATCTTGGAACAATTCAGAACAGCCAAAAAATATCAGTAAAAAATTACCCCGAAGCACCTTGTTTATGAAAGTCGTAGAAATACTAAGATATAGCAATAAAAGTAAGGAGGAAATATTATGGTAACCCTTGTCTTAGCTATAGATGCCGTAAAAGGATTCTGTGATATAGGAAATATGCAGAATCCTCGAATGAAAAAAATCATACCAAATATTGAAGATCTTATGGAAAGGGTTCAGAAAAACCGAGATGGAGATATCATTTTTGTGTGTGATAATCACCAGGAAGATGATCCAGAATTCAAGAGATTTCCTAAACACTGCATATTAGACACCGAAGAAGTGGAAGTTGTTCCGCAACTAAGGCGCTTTCTGATGGCAGATAAAAAAAACTATGTTCCAAAAACCAAGTTTAATGCCCTTTCAGGCAATCACTTAAAAGAATCTCTTGCAAAAATTAAACCTGACAGGATTATAACAGTCGGAGTATGTACAGATATTTGCATACTTTATACGGTTGCCGCCCTAAGGGAACTAGGATATGAGGTTATTGTGCCTACGGATTGTGTGGAAACATTTGATGCTCCAGATCACAATGCAGAAGATGTCAACAATTCCATCCTAAAGCATATGGCTGACATCTTGGGAGCAGAAATAATCGCAACACAAGCAGGAATTATTATATAGAAGTTATCAGAAGGTGGCTCTGTAGATAGTAAAAATAGTAGATATTAAAATTGATTTTTACATAGAGCACTCTATACCTAGATCAAATGAGATTTTTAAAAAAGATTTCACGGCCCTTATCGGACCGTAATCTCACTTGCATTTAAGTATTCTGCATAGGTGCTAAACTGCTGTCGGTATGTGATACCATCGGCCTGGGCAGGTCAATGCCCAGAGCCTCTTTCAGGACATCCTCAATGGTTTCTACGGTTATGAATGTAAGCTCATTCCTGGCATCTTCTGGTACATCCTCAAGATCCCTTTCATTCTCTTTTGGCAGCATCACTTTCTTTATACCAGCTCTATGTGCAGCCAGCACTTTCTCCTTGATGCCACCCACAGGTAGCACTGCACCGCTTAACGTGATCTCACCTGTCATGGCAAGTTT